>DAITMD010000368.1:0-2336 GCA_036835345.1 Sandarakinorhabdus sp.
GCCGGCAATCCGCCATCACCGCCGCGATGCCGGCCGGGCCGTGCGCGCAGAAAAACTCCAGCCCCAGCTTCACGCCGCCCACATGCGGCGCCAGCGCCGCCGCCAGCGCGCGGGCCGTCGCCACGTCGCGCGTGTCGATCGCCACGAAAATCGGGTTGGTCACGGCGATACGCTGCCGGTCTGCGGCACGGATGCCACTTCGGTGCGCTCTGCCGTGGGCCGGCTGCGCGCGCCCTTCGCGGATAGCGGCCGCAGCAAGGAAAGCCACGCCCAGGTGGGGATGACACCCGCCACGAACGCGCCGGCCAGCAGCAGGGGCAGCGGCAGCGCGCGCGGCGTGCCGTCCGGCAGGATGAAATCCACCATCGTCCAGTTCGAAACCGCCAGCAGCACGAAGGCAAAGGCCAGCGCGAGCAGCAGCAACCAGCGGATGAAACTCATGGCAGGGCCCTCAAAGTTCTCCGTCCACCGGCGTGATACCAGCTTCGCTGAGCGCCGCCATCAGCTTTTGTGCCACGTCGGCCAGTTGCGCGGCGCTGACGCTGCGCATGACGAAGTTCGCGCCCGTGCGGCCTTCGCGCCAGAACGGATAGCTGCCGATCTGTATACCGGGATTGTCCTTCTCGGTGCGCTTCAGCACGTCGGCGGCCTGGCTTTCCTGCGTCCATGCCGCCACCGTGCGCGACAGCACCGGCGCGCCGCCGGGCAATTGCCCGTCCAGCGCCGCCAGCATGCCCTGCGTGATCATCGGCACGCCGGCCATGATGAAGATATTTTCCACGCGAATGCCCGGCGCCTTGGTGCGCGGATTTTCGATCAGTGCCGCCCCGGCCGGGGTGCGGGCCATGCGCAGGCGCGCTTCGGTCAACTGGTCGCCGTAATGCGCCGCCAATATGGCGCGGGCATCCGGGTGCACGATCACCTCGCGGCCCAGCGCGGCGGCAATGGCATCAACGGTGATGTCATCATGGGTCGGGCCGATGCCGCCAGTGGTGAACAGATAATCATGGCGCACCCTCAGCGCATTCACCGCTTCGGCAATCGCGTCCATATCGTCGGCAACCACGCGGATTTCCTTCAGGCGGATGCCCTGCACGCCCAGCCACTTGGCCAGATAGGCGGCGTTGGCATCCTGCGTGCGGCCCGACAATATCTCGTCACCGATGATGACGAGCGCGGCGGTGTAGATGCGGCCCGGGTCGTGGTTCTGCTGGGTCATGGCGGCTGCTCTAGCCCAGCGCTGCCGGCAAGGCCATGGCCAAGATGGCCACAGCATGGACAGTGGCACCGCGAATGCCTATGTCGGTGCGATGAATTTGCCGTTGTTCAACACCGTCATGGACCCGCAGGAGGGGCAGCTGCGCCTGCACGGGCCGGCGGCATTCGATGCCATGCGCAAGGCCGGGCGGCTGGCGGCCGAGGTGCTGGATCACCTCACCCCGCATGTGCAGCCCGATGTGGCGACCATCGATCTCGACACGATGGCATGGGAATTTGTCCGCGCCGCCGGGGCCAGTTCCGCCACGGTGTTTTATCGCGGCTACTCGCACTCCCTGTGCATTTCGGTGAACCATGTCGTGTGCCACGGCATACCGGGGCCGAAAAAGCTGAAGAACGGCGATATCGTCAACATCGATGTCACCGTGGTGGTGGACGGCTGGTATGGCGACACCAGCCGCATGTTCCTGGTTGGCGATGTGCCGCTGAAGGCGCGCCGGCTGGTGGAAGTGACGCACGAATGCCTGATGATGGGCATCGAGCAGGCGAGGCCCGGCAAAACGCTGGGCGATGTTGGCCACGCCATCCAGACCCACGCCGAACGCAACCGCATGAGCGTGGTGCGCGATTTCTGCGGGCATGGGCTGGGGCAGGAATTCCATGCCGCGCCCAACGTGGTGCATGTTGGCAAGCCGGGGCGCGGCGTGGTGCTGCGGCCGGGGATGTTCTTCACCATCGAACCCATGATCAATGCCGGCGGCCCGGCCGTGAAGGTGCTGGATGATGGCTGGACCGCCGTCACGCGCGACCGCAGCCTGTCGGCCCAGTTCGAACACAGCATCGGCATCACCGAAACCGGTGCGGAGATTTTCACCGCCTCGCCCAAGGGCTGGCACGCGCCGCCCTATATCTAGCGGCGCCGGGCGGCCGGCTTTTTCGCTGCGGGCCGGGGTGGCAGCGGAATCAGGCGCTTCACACTGATGATCTTCGGCGGCGTCTCGATCATCTGGCCTTTCATGGCGCCCTCGCCCCTGGTGGCGGATACCGGCACGTTCAGGATCTTGCGCACCACGTCCATGCCTTCGGTCACCCGGCCGAACACGGCATAGCCCTGATTG
>DAITMD010000369.1:0-2325 GCA_036835345.1 Sandarakinorhabdus sp.
AGACCGAAGATTTCCGCGCGCTGCTAAACCTCGGCCATACCTTCGGCCACGCATTCGAGGCCGAATTCGGCTTTTCGAACAGGCTGTTGCACGGTGAGGCGGTGGCGCTGGGCATGGTGCTGGCCTTTTCCCTGTCCGCCCGGCTGGGGCTGTGCAGCGATGCCGATGCCCGGCGCGTTGCGGCGCATCTGGCCGGGCTGGGCTTCACGACCCAGGCCTCGGCGCTTGGGCTGGATTGTAATGCAGCCCGGCTGATCGCCCATATGCGCCAGGACAAGAAGATGAGCGGCGGTCGCCTGCCCTTCATCCTGGCGCGCGGTCTGGGGCAGGCCTTCGTCGCCCGTGACATCGAGCTGCCTGTCGTTGAACAGTTCCTGCAGGATCAGCTAAACGCCTGATCTCATTTGCGTTGCCAGCGGTCATCCGGTTCAAGGGGCGGCGCATCAAGGCGCTTGTCCGCCGCCGCATCGCCCAGCAGCCACAGTCGCCACCAGTCGCTGCTGATCGCCAGACTGGCCGCCTGCACCCGCCGGCCAAGTGTATCTGCCGCCGCCCGGCGATTGCCGGCAAACATCATGTGGTCGGCACCTGAAAACACCGCCTGCGCCTTGCGGCCATCGGCGGGCAGTCCGGCAAACACGCCGGTACGCTGCGCCAACGCGCTGTCCCGCAGCCCCGGTTCGGCATTGACCGCCACGCCATCAAGGGTGCCGGTGATCGCCAGCAGCGGACGATGGATGGCCCCGAACGCAGCCTGCGGCGAGAGCGACGGCAGCGCATTTGGACTGAACGCGATGAAGGCGCGAAACCGTTTGTCCTGCAGCACGGCGCCCGCCGGGCCGAACTGCTGCCCGGCAATGGCCTGCACCGTCCAGGCGCCCATGCTGTGCCCGGCCAGCCCCAGCCGGTCCAGATCGATGCGCGTCAGATCGCAAGCGCCCCCTGCCTGCCGGCGCGCCAGTTCATCAGCAACAAAGCCCACATCCCCGGCCCGGGCAATCAGCTGCGGTGCCGAAGCCGCCGCTGCAATGCGCGCCCGGCGTTCCTGCGGCGTGGCTTCACCGGCGTAGACGGCGGCATCGCTGCCGGGGTGTTCCAGCTGGATGACGGCCAGCCCCAGCTCCGCCCAGCCCGCTGCCCAGATTTCGCCGCCGGCCCGGTTGCCGCCCAGCCCCGGCGAGAACAGCACCGCCGGCACCCGCGCCTTTCCGGCGGGCAGGCGGATCTTCACTGGCAGATCGCGCCGGCGCGTCTCATCCCGCCACACCGCTTCGCAGATGGTCACCGCGCCAACCGGGAAGGCGCCGCCAAGCAGCGCAAGAAACAGGGCAAGCCGGATCATCACCGGCCCACCCTATCGCCGGCTCAGGCCACTGTCATCTTGCGCTGGCCATGCTTCACCACGGCCGCCTGCCCGGTGCCGGTGGCGGTGGAAACGGCGGCAATGGTGTTCATGAACACCCAGTCACAGCGGGTTTCGGCCGCCGTGAACGACAAGGTGAGATAGCCGCGCCGGCTGGTATCGCACCATTGCAGGCCGGGCGAGCTTTGCAGCAGGCCGGCGCGGATCACCGCCGGATCGGCCTTCAGCGCCTGCTCATAGCCCGGCGAGGTGACCGACTGCACGCCGAACTCGGCCGCCACCGGTTTGCCTTCAAGGCCGTGGTTGAAGGCCCAGGCATTGTGGCTGTCGCCCGCGATGACGATCGGATTGGCGCCAGCATCCTGCATCGCCTTCAACAGGCGGCGGCGGGCCTGCGGATAGCCGGACCACATGTCCTGCGCGCCGGGGATGCCGGCCTGCGTTGCGGCAAGGCCGGCCTTCACATAGCCGACGGCACGGGCATCGGCATCGCTGGCCAGCCAGCTGAGGGCATCCTTGGGCGTGAACAGATCGCCCATCACCACCTGCTGTGCCACCAGCTGCCAGCGCTGCCCGGATTTGACGCTGGCCGCGATTTCGCTGGCGAACCAGGCTTCCTGTTCCATGCCCAGCAGGGTGCGCGCCGGGTTCTGCCATTCACCGGCAGCGAAGGCCTTGATGCCATCGGCACCGCCGCGCAGCGCCGCGCCCAGATCAAGCTGCTGATCGCGGCCCGACATACGGGTATCAAGCGTGATCACCGACAGAAGATTGCCGAAATCATAGCGCTGCCACGGCCGTTCCGGCGTCATCAGCCATTCGCGGTGCGCCTTCAGCGCGGCGTCGCGGCGCAGGTTCCACACACCTTCGTTGTTCTGGTGATTCTGCGCGCCGCCCTTCCACGTATCGTTGGCGAATTCATGATCGTCCCAGATGGCGATCATCGGGAAGCGCGCGTGCAG
>DAITMD010000370.1:0-2313 GCA_036835345.1 Sandarakinorhabdus sp.
AGGCAGCGACGGTCAGCCCCTTGCGGCGGCGCTGAGCAGCACCCACCAGACCGAAACCGGCAATCAGCATTGCCCAGCTGGTCGGTTCGGGAATGCCACCCGGCGTGACGTTGGTTACCGCGGTCAAACGCACGATGATGTCATCGTGGTTGTCATCGGCCTGGCCGGGCTGATCGTCGAGGCCGAAATACAGCACGTCGCTGGTGTAGACACCGTTCACCACCAGATCGGGATTGTAGAAAATCCCGAAAGCATTGGTCCCGATGCCGAACGGGCCATTCGGGTTGCCGCTGGACGAGAAGGTCCAGTCGTTGTTCCCAACGGCACCGGCCGTACGGTCAAACGTGAACTGGAACACAGCGCCCCAGCCCTTGTTGCCGAATTCGGTGAACGAATTGCCGCCGGCCGAGAAGGTGTTGTTGAAGCCGCTTTCCGACGCCATGTAATCCACGGTGATCGTCGAATCGGCCGACAGGAAGATGGAGGCCATGTCGGCCGTCATCTTGGTCAGGCCAAGCGCACCCAGTTGGGCCTGGAAGTCGTTGCCGACACCGGCAGTCGGCGAGACCGGGGCACCGATCGTGACCTGAAAGGCAGCCATCGCCGGCGCGGCAATGGCCATTCCGGCAGCTGCCAGAAGCATTGAAATCTTGCGCATAATTTTACCCCTCGCTGTTTTTTCCGACTGCATCAGCGCAGCCAAAAACCCATGCCCACCCCACGTGGCATGTTTGAAGATTAGCCTAAGTTTTCGTTAACTGCAAGTCTGGTTAAGTTACAGTTAATTGAAATCTGGCGCGCAGGCGCCTCAAGCCCCGCCAGCCTGACCGGCGCGGACGGTCAGTGCGGCAATGCCGTCAATCGCTGCTGAGGCGTTTTTCCGTGAAAAAGGTGGGATGCACCGGCTTGCCGTCCGGTGCCGCCAGGAAACTGGTCTGGGTGGGATAGGCGAATTCCGCCCCCAGATCGGCAAAGCGCCGTACGATGCCAAAGCCCACCGCCTGCCGCGCCGCCACCATGGCCGGCAATTCGGGCCGGGTGACGAAGAACACCAGCTCGAAATCCAGGCTGGATGCGCCGAAACCGGTGAAAACCGCGCGGTCAAACCGGCAGTCGGGGACCGCCTCCACCACAGCCTGCAGATGGCCGGGCAGCGCCTCCAGCAGATCGGGCGCCGTCTGGTAGATCACGCCCAGGTTCAGCACCACGCGCCGTTCCTCGATCCGCCTGAGGTTGGCCACCTGCTGACCAAGCAACTGCGTGTTCGCCATCACCAATTGCTCACCTGATAGCGAGCGGATGCGCGTGGTCTTCAGGCCGATGTGCTCCACGGTGCCCACCGATGTGCCATAGCTGATGGTATCGCCCACCCGGAACGGCCGGTCGAACAATATCGCCAGCGCCGCGAACAGATCAGAGAAAATCCCCTGCGCCGCCAGGCCGATGGCGATGCCGCCCACCCCAAGCCCGGCCACCAGCGCGGTGACGTTCACGCCCAGATTGTCCAGGATCAGGATGCCGGCCAGCAGCCAGACCACGACGTTGACCAGCACGCTGATCACGCCCATCGCGCTGCCCAGCGAGGTTAAATCCTCCGCATCACCGTTTGCGCGGCTGCGGATCAGGCCCAGCACCAGTTCGCGCAGCCACAGCGCCCCCTGCACCGCCATGGCAATGACGAACAATTTGTCCACCAGCCGCAGCAGCGGCCCCGGCGGCGCCACTGCGTTGGTGGCGGCATCAAGCGCCGCGGCAAACAGGAACAGGATCAGCGTGCGATCGACAATGCCGCGCAGCAGCCCGCGCCAGCCGGCTGCGGCGCGCGGCAGCAGTTGCCGCGCCAGCCACAGCAGGCCCAGCAGAGCCGCAAAGATCGACACGCCAACCCCGGCGCCAAACAGCGCCTCGCCGCTGTCTTCAGTGATCCAGCGCAGGGTTTCGCCCAGCGTCGAATCCAGCCGGCTGCTGGCCCGTTCGATGGGATCGAGCAGCATCACCAGGCCCCTTCCAGCCACTGCGGCCGGCGCACAGCCACGCTGGCGCTGCCCAGATGCAGCGGGCCGCCGGCCGCCTCCAGCCTGAGATGCACGATGGCATGATCGCCGCGCCGGCTGCGCAGCTTCCCGCAGGCGCGGCCATCACCGTCTGTCACTTCTGCCGCATCGCCGGGATCGCCCGCGATCGTCACCGGCACCAGCCGCCGCCGCACCTTGTCGCGGTGGTGCATGCGCGCCGTATTTTCCTGCCCCACATAACAGCCCTTGGTGAAGCTCACCCCGTTCAACAGGTCTGCGCCCGTCTCCGGCCACAGCA
>DAITMD010000371.1:0-2281 GCA_036835345.1 Sandarakinorhabdus sp.
GTCACGCCGGTGCCGCCGGTGGTGATGATCACATCGATGCCGGCATCATCGATCCACGCGGTCAATTGCGCCGTCAGTGCCGGCACGTCGATGGCGCGGGCGGTCAGAGTGTGACCGGCGCTTGTCAGCCGCGCCGTCAGCGTGTCGCCGCTGGTGTCGCTGGCGGCATCGCGCGTGTCGCTCACCGTCAGCACGGCGATGTTCAGCGGCAGGAAGATGCGTGATTCGTCGATGGCCATGAAACAGGTTAAACTGCCCGGCAGCGGCCTGTCATGGTGGATGAACGCGCACGCCGCGATGCTGATGGGGGAGGCAGGCGATGGCCAGGCTGATGGCGATGGTGAATGTGCAGGATCGGCTGCGGGCGCGGGCCTTTTATGCCGATGTGCTGGGCCCGGTGCTGGGGCTGGGCGCGGCGCAGATCGATGATTTTGGCGATCAGTTCCCGTGCGGTGATGGCTTCATCCGGCTGACGGCGCTGCCCGAAGTGCCCCCCGGCCCGCATCCGGTGCTGGGCTGGCAGGTGGCCGATGCAGCAGCCTGCGCGGCGGCGCTGGCGGCGCGCGGGGTCACGCTGATCATCTATCCGGGCATGGGGCAGGGCGCAGACGGCCTGTGGCGCGCGCCCGATGGCCGGATCAGCATCGGCTGGTTCCACGACAGCGAGGGCAATCTGCTCAGCATCGCCGGATAGGGCGGCGGGCCTATTTGCCGCCCGCCACGGCGCGGTCATCGTCCGGCCATTCTTCGGGCGCGAAGCTGCCCGGTGCCGGGCGCGGGCGCACGGCGGGCGGTTCGCGCTTCACTGCCAGCGGCGCGCCGGTGCCGGGCAGGCGCGGCCACAGCCCCTGCGCCACCGCCTCCATCGAAGCCGGCTGCGTGCCTTCGCGCAGTTCGTACATCCACAAATTGCGCATCACCACGCGCACATATTGGCGGGTCTCGCGAAACGGGATGGATTCGATGAACAGCAGCGGATCGCCCTGATCGTCCAGCGTGCTGTTCCATTTCTGCACGCTGCCCGGCCCGGCGTTATAGGCGGCGATCACCTTGGGCAGCAGGCCGCCGGTGATGCCCATGTTGCCCAGCATTTCGATATAGGTCTGGCCCAGTTCGATGTTGAAGGCCGGATCGGTGATATCGCCCACCACGGATGCGGCATCGGGCGTCTCGCGCTTGATCCGGCTGTGCACCAGATCGCGGGTGGCGGGCATCAACTGCATCACGCCGCGCGCGCCGGTGCGGCTGGTGGCGCTGGTGATGAAGGCCGATTCCTGCAGCGCATGGGCAAAGATCAGCGCGCGCGGCACCCGCCAGCCGCGAAACGGCTGCCAGTCGGGCGCCGGGAACCGGGCCGACAAGGGCGCATCCAGCCCCACCGGGCCGCGGATCGCCAGGCTATACTGCGTCGCCGGCAGGTCCAGCCGCGCCGCCAGCCGCAGGATCGCCGGATAGGCATCGGCCGGCGCGGTGGCGGCCAGATGCCTCAGTTCGCGGTCGGCCAGGCCCAGCTGGCCGATTTCCACCAGCGCCGCCGCCCGCCGCGCGCCGGGCAGGCCGTGCAGATAATTCCAGTCGGCGGT
Source organism: Sandarakinorhabdus sp. (assembly GCA_036835345.1). Classification (GTDB taxonomy): domain Bacteria; phylum Pseudomonadota; class Alphaproteobacteria; order Sphingomonadales; family Sphingomonadaceae; genus Sandarakinorhabdus. The sequence continues at coordinate 1,584 of DAITMD010000371.1, forward strand.
GATGAAATCCGGTTCCGCCCAGTCCAGCCCCTGGCTCATGCCCAGCATCCGGCGCGACAGCAGGCCATAGAATGTCCGCTGCGATGCCGCCGCCAGCTTCAGCCGGTCAGTGCGCGCCCCGGCATCCCCGGCCAGATCCCAGCTGCGCGCTGCCCAGAATTGCGCGGCGGCCTGCGCATCTTCGGGGCCGTCCTTCACCAGATCAAAGGCCTGCGCGGCATCCTGCCAGCGCCGCAGCCGGAACGCCGCAAGCCCGGCCGCCCACGCGCCATCGGCCGCGCCCTGGCCCAGCCCTGCGGCCGCATCCAGCCCAACACGCCACGCCGCCAGATCATCGCCCATGCGGTAATGGTTCCACGCGATGCGCGCCGCCCAGTCGCTGCGCGCCCACGGCGACAGGCCGCCGGCTTCCGCCAGCCAGATCCGCTCCGCCTCGTCATTGCGGTCGGCAGCCAGCAGCGGCTTCAGCCGCGCGCCGATGCTGCCATCACCGGGTCCGGGCGTGATGGCGTAACCGCGCGTGCTGGCGGTGCGCAGCGGCCGCACATCGGGCAGCAGCGGCAGCGGCGCCGCATCGCCGCCGGGCAGGCTGGCCGCCACTTTCGCCACTGCGGCCGCTCCCGGCTGATCGGCATTGGCCGCCAGCCACGCCGCCAGTTCAGCCCGCGACATGCCCCCGGCACCGCGCCTGGCAATCA
>DAITMD010000372.1:0-2254 GCA_036835345.1 Sandarakinorhabdus sp.
CGGCGGCCGCAGCGGCGCGCGGCCCAGCACCACAAAGCGCCCCCACAGCAGCACGGCCGACGCCAGGCTGGCAATGATGATCGCCCAGATGAGGCCGTCCACGCCGCCGCCGGCCTCAACGCCCAGCCACCATGCCAGCGGCATCATCACCACCACATAGGAAAACAGGTGGGTGGCCGTGGGCGCAACGATATCGGACCGTGCCCGCAGCGACTGTGCGCCGACCACCTGCAGGCCGTCGGCAACGAAGAACAGGCTGGACAGGATCATCGCGCTGGCAATGCCGGCCAGCACGGCGGGATCGCGCGAATAGGCCGATGCGATGGCCTGCGGGAACAGCCACACGCCCACCGACACCAGCAGCAGCAGGGCCGTGGTCACGGCAAAGCCCTGCCAGGCGCTGGCCATCATGGCGGCGCGGTCGCGCGCGCCATAGGCGCGGCCCACCAGCACGGATGTTGCCACCGATAGGCCCAGCGGCACCATGAACACCAGCGCCGCCACGTTGATGACCACCGCCCACACCGCCACCGCCGTGGCGCTGATCCAGCCGGCGAACACCGCCATCGCCGAAAAGGCCAGGCTTTCGATGAAATAGCTGGCGGCACCGCCATAGCCGACCCGCCGCATGTCGCGCGCTGCCACCGGATCGCGCGGCGCCGGCGAGAACACGCCCAGCTCGCGCGCGCGCCGCCAGCCCAGGATGATCCACGCCAGCACCACCAGCAGGAACAGCCGGCTGGCAAAGGTGGCCCAGGCGCTGGCGGTGGCGCCATCCACGCCGAAGCTGTTGCCGCCCGGCACCAGCCACAGATTGACCGCCAGATTGACGATATTGGCGGCCCACATCGCCACCATGCCCGGCACGGCGCGGCCATGCGCCTCCAGCCAGAACAGGCCGGCATCGGCGATGATGATCGGGATCAGCGAAATGGCCTGCACCTGCAGCACAGGGGTGGCACCTTCCGCCAGCCCCGGCTGCATGCGAAAGGCCGCAAGCAGCGGTCCGCCGGCAACGGCCAGAAAGGCGGCAGAGGCCAGCGCAATCCACGTGGCATAGGCCAGGCCGCGCCGCAGGATCGCCCCGGTTTCGGCTTCGCGGCCTTCGCCGATGGCCTGGCTGGTCATCACCTGCACGCCCGACAGCAGGCCCAGCCCGGTCGTGAGCACCACGCCCGTCACTGCCCAGGCCAGCGCATGATAGCCAAGCTCGGCCGCGCTGTACCGGCCGACCACGACAGTATCGACCAGCCCCATCGTCATGATGCCCAGGCGCGACGCCACCACCGGCGCCGCCAGCCGCAGCAGCGCGTTCAGGCCGCTGCCGGCCGCCGTGGAATCAGGGCCGTGGCCCGCCTGCATAGGGTTGTCATCGCGTTGAAAAGGCCGCCCGCCTTACAGGCAGCGGAAGATTCGGGCAATCAGCCCGGTTTGCCGGCGGCGGCGGGCGGCGGGGTGTAGCGGCAGCCACGCGCCTTCATCACCCCGCGCACATGGGCGCGGCGCAGCTGGCCGGCCAGCCGGGCAGCGGCGGTATGGCGGGCGGCCTTCTTGGCCCCGGTCAATTCCCGGATGATGCCCTGCCCCGGTATCAGGCTGCCGGTCAGGCCCTCGGCACTGTCCAGCAGCCGTTCGGCCGGACTGGCACCATCTTTTTGCGCCAGCGACGGATCATCCACATCCGGGCCGACCAGCGCGGTCATGCGCCGGGCTTCATCGTTCAGCTGGCGGCAGGTTCGCAGCCCGCCGATCGCATAGGGCCGGGCCATGATCTCTTCCAGATCGGGCGCGATCTTCGGCTTGATCAGGTTCAGATCGCGCAGTGGGCGCGTGGCAGCGCCTTCCAGCACCTCTTCGGGCTTGCGCCGTTCGGGCGTCACCACGGCTTCCGCCCCGGTTGGCGGCGGCGAAGCCTGCGCTCGCGCCGGCGTGGCGGCAGCACTTGCAAGCACAGCCGCGCCAATGGCGGCAATGAAGGCATTGCGCAGTCTCATGCCTTCAGTCTGACGGCTGCGAACCGGCCGGGCAAGCCCGCCAGGCATCATTTGGCCTCAGCCCTTTCCCATCAGGCGCAGCACTTCGGTGCGGCTGCTGTGATCATCTCGGAACACGCCCAGCATGCGGCTGGTGGTCATCACCACGCCGGGCGTCATCACGCCGCGGGCGCTCATGCAGGCATGTGTCGCCTCCACCACCACAGCGACGCCGTGCGGTTCCAGATGCTGCTGGATGCAATCGGCAACCTCGGCGGTCA
>DAITMD010000373.1:0-2252 GCA_036835345.1 Sandarakinorhabdus sp.
GGTTGCGGCCATCGGCGGCCGTCAGGTCCAGCCCGCCCAGGCCATTGTCGGCGGCCACAACGCCGGTCATGCCGGTGAAGTTGTTGATGGCGGCGGCCACTTTTTCACGCCGCGACTGCGCCGTGTCGGTGGTGGCCAGGCCTTCGAAAGTGATCGACACGCCATTGATGTTGAGCGTGGCGGCACCGCCCAGCGTGGTCGCCGTGGTGGTGGAGGTGAGCGACACGCCGTTGGCCACCGCCGTCACGCCGGTCTGTTCCGATGCGGCGTTGATGGCTGCGGCAATGGCGATGGCGCTGGCCGATTTCGATGAAGACGCCGCCACCGTGGAGGAGAAGAGATCGTCCGCCGCCGAAGCCGCCCGGATGGCGATGCCGTTGATCGCCAGATCGCCATTGTTCAGGTTGCGGATACCGGCCGCATCTGCTGCCACGGCGCGGGCGTCGCTGCTCACCGTGGAAACACCGCGTTCAAAGGTGCCGGCGGCCAGACCGGCCCGGCTGATGCGGGCGGTGCTGCTGTTGGCCGAGCTGATCTCGATCGGCTGACCATTGACGGCTTCCAGGCTGAAACTGCCCGACTGCGCGCCAGCCTTGAGGCCGGTGGAGGCCGCCGTCAGCGTGGTGAGCGCCACTTCGATGTTGCGGCCATCATCGGCTTCCAGGCGGATGCCGCCATTGGCATCGCCGGTATCCACAGCGCGCACGCCGGTCTGACCGGAAATGGCGTTGATGGCATCGCGCACCAGGCGGCGGCTTTCGGCGGCATCGGTGGTGGTCGCCACCGACGCGGTGGTGACGCCGTTCACCGTGATGGTGCCGGTGAGTGCCGCTGCGGTCATGGCCGAACCGGTCATCACCGTCTGGCCAACCACGGCGCGCACGCCGGTCTGTTCGGTGGCGCGGTTCACCGCAGCGGCCTTGGCGATGGCAGAGGCCGCCTTGTTGGCCGAAGACGCGTTGTCATCAGCAGCCAGCGACGAACCGATGGTGATGCCGTTGATGATGAGATCGCCGGCCTGCAGCGCCTGGTTGGCGCCCAGATTGGCGGCGGTGGCTTCGAACGCGCCGGTGGCGGTGAGCGCCGGGCTGCTGCCCAAGCCCAGATCGCGGGCCCGGGTGGAGCCCAGGCTGAACGACACGGTTTCGCCGGCTCGGCTGCCGGTTTGCAGGCGCACACCGCGCGCCGAGCCATCGAGCAGGCTGAGGCCGTTGAAGTTGGTGCGCAGACCGATATTGTCGATCTCGCCGACCAGCTGGCCCACTTCGGCCTGCAGCGCGGCACGATCGGTGCTGGTCAGCGTGCCGTTGGCCGATTGCACGGCCAGTTCGCGCATGCGCTGCAGCATGTTGGTGACTTCGCCCATGGCGCTTTCGGCCGTCTGGGCCATGGAGATGCCGTCGCCAGCGTTGCGCATGGCCACCGCCAGACCGCGCACATCGGCGGTCATCTTCTGGGCGATGGCGAGGCCGGCGGCGTCGTCCTTGGCGCTGTTGATGCGCATGCCGGTCGACAGGCGCTGCATGGCCAGGCTCATGGAGGAATTGGCGGTGCGCTGCGCATTCTGGGCGGTCAGCGCGCTGATGTTGGTGTTGATCACGGTCACTTGAGTAACTCCCGCTTCCCGCCGCCGCAGGGGTTGCGGGGCGCGAGCAGTGAAACGGCCAGGGTGAAAATCGCTTAAACCTGTGCGAAAGCCGGTGAACCGTGATCGACCTGCCGCCCATTCTCCACCGGGACCGCGATATCGCCATCCTGAACAAGCCCGCCGGGCTGGCGGTGCATCCGGGCCCGAAGACGCCGGTCAGCCTGGAAGATATGCTGCCGGCGCTGGGCGATGGCCGCTTCAGGCCGGTGGCGGCGCACCGGCTGGACCGGGACACGTCGGGCTGTCTGGCCATCGCCCTGTCGCGGCGCGGGGCGCGGGCGCTGGCGGCGGCCTTTGCCGGCGGCGGGGCCGAGAAACTCTATTGGGCGGTGCTGTCGGCCCTGCCTGCCGCGCCGGCCGGTGTGGTGGATGCGCCGCTGGCCAAGATCTCCAGCCGGGAAGCGGGATGGCGCATGGTGGTGGCCGCTGGTGGCCGCGCGTCGCGCACCCGCTACCGCGTGCTGCATGAAGGTGACCGCCTGGTGGCCTTTTGGCCGGAAACCGGCCGCACCCATCAGATCCGCGTGCATGCAGCGCACATTGGCTGCCCGATTGCCGGCGATCCGGTCTATGGCGACGGGCTTGGCCCGATGCGGCTGCACGC
>DAITMD010000374.1:0-2251 GCA_036835345.1 Sandarakinorhabdus sp.
TGGAGGATGCCCGCACCGTGGCGCCGGCCGATCCCGCCAATCTGGGCTTCCTGACCCAGACGACGCTCAGCGTGGACGACACCGCCGACATGGTGACCGAGCTGAAGCGCCGCTTTCCGACCATCGAAGGCCCGCGCGGCGATGATATCTGCTATGCCACCTCCAACCGGCAGGCGGCGGTGAAGGCGATGGCACCGCGCTGCGACGTGGTGCTGGTGATCGGCGCATCGAACAGCAGCAACAGCCAGCGCCTGCGCGAAGTGGCCGAGCGGGAGGGCGCCCGCAGCTGGCTGATCCAGCGCGCCGCCGATATCGACTGGGCGTGGCTGCAGGGCGCGGCCACCGTGGGCGTCACCGCCGGCGCATCGGCGCCCGAAGTGCTGGTGCAGGAAGTGCTGGCCGCCCTGAAAGAGCGCTTCACCGTCACGTCGGAAAATATCACCACGGCGGTGGAAGAAGTGGTGTTCAAGCTGCCACGGGCGCTCACCGCCTGACCGGTACCGCATGGCCGTCTATACCCAGGTCAACACAGAGGATCTGGCCGCATTCCTGGCCGGCTATGATGTTGGCCGCGCGATCAGCTTCAAGGGCATCGCCGAGGGTGTGGAAAACAGCAATTATCTGCTGGAAACCACGCAGCGGCGCTTCATCCTGACCCTGTATGAAAAGCGCGTGGATGCCGGCGATCTGCCCTGGTTCCTGAAACTGATGGCGCATCTGGCGGCGAAGGGCCTGCCGGTGCCCGGGCCGGTGGCCGATCGCCGCGGCCGGATCCTGCAAACGCTGAATGGCCGCCCGGCCTGCCTGATCGAATTTCTGCCCGGTGTCAGCCTGACCGATGCGGCGCCACTGGCGGCGCGCGCAGTGGGCGCTGCGCTGGGCCGGATGCATTCGGCGGCCGGCGATTTCAAGGCACGCCGGGCGAATACGCTGGGCCCGGCATCGTGGCCGCAACTGGCGGCGCGCAGCCATGGCCGGCTTGGCGACATTGATCCGGCCTTGCCGGGCCTGGTTGCGGCCGGGCTGACCGCCGCCGCCGATTGGCCCACCGGCCTGCCGCAGTCCACGATCCACGCTGATCTGTTTCCTGACAATGTGCTGATGCTGGACGGCAAGGTGACCGGCCTGATTGATTTCTATTTCGCCTGCACTGATGCCCGCGCCTATGACGTGGCGGTCACCCACGCGGCATGGTGCTTTTCACCCGATGGCCGGCAATTTTTCCCCGATCGGGCTGCGGCGCTGATGGCCGGCTATGCCAGCGTGATTGCGCTTGCGCCGGCAGAGAAGGCCGCCCTGCCCCGGCTGGCGGCCGGTGCGGCGCTGCGCTTCACCCTGACGCGCGCCTATGATTGGCTCAACACGCCCGCCGATGCGCTGGTGACGCGCAAGGATCCGATGGCCTTTGCCCGCCGGCTGGACTGGTATCTGGCCGCCGCGCCGGAGGCCATGGGTGGCTGATCCGCTGCCCCGCGTGGCGATCTTCACCGATGGGGCCTGCAAGGGCAATCCCGGCCCCGGCGGCTGGGGCGCGATCCTGCGCTTTGGCAAGCAGGAGCGCGAACTGAACGGCTCGGAGCCGCTCACCACCAACAACCGCATGGAATTGCAGGCGGCGATCAGCGCGCTCGCCGCCCTCACCCGGCCGTGCAGCGTCGATCTGACCACCGACAGCGTCTATGTGCGCGATGGCATCACCAAATGGGTGCACGGCTGGCAACGGAACGGCTGGAAAACTGCCGACCGCAAGCCGGTGAAGAATGATGATCTGTGGCAGGCGCTGCTGGCCGCCGCCGCCCCGCATCAGGTGCGCTGGCACTGGGTGAAGGGCCACGCCGGCCATGCCGAAAACGAGCGCGCCGATGCGCTGGCCAACGCCGCCATCACCGCGCTGAAATCAGGCTGAGCAAACCGCAGGGGGCCAGCAGACCATTGCAAAGGCCGCCGCAATCGGCTTTGTGACGGGCCATGGCTTCCGATCCGACTTCCGCCCAAAGCCCTGTCGCTGCGCCGGTGCCCACGCGCCGCGGCATCAACGGCCAGATGATCAATCTGTGGATGACATGGGGCGCGCGGTTTCTGCCGTTTGCCGATGTCGCCAGCGCCGAACTGCCGCTGTCGCGCCTGCTGCGCCTGTCGCTGATCCAGGTGAGCGTGGGCATGTGCCTGGTGCTGCTGGTCGGCACATTGAACCGCGTGATGATCGTGGAGCTGGGCGTTTCGGCCACTTTGGTGGGCGTCATGCTGGCGC
>DAITMD010000375.1:0-2233 GCA_036835345.1 Sandarakinorhabdus sp.
CATCTCCATCCACACCAGCCGCGACACGCTGAACTGCGGCGTGTTGCTGATGTTGAAGCCGCCATAAGCGTAAAGGAGCGTGGGATGAGGTTTCGACAGGTCCAGATCCTTGCGGTGCGCCACGAACAACGGCACCTTCGTTCCGTCCTTCGATGTATAGAAAATCTGGCTGACGCGATAGTCTTCGGGCTTGAAGGCCACCTTGGCCTGCCGGATCACCTCGGCCGTGTTGGTGGCCGCATCATAGCGCCAGATCGATCCGGGCGTGGCGAAGCTGGAGAAGGCAAAGAAGGTCTTGCCATCTTCGGACGATTCAAAGCCGCTGGCCGTGCCGATACCCGGCAAGGGCACCACGCCCACCGGCTTGCCGTCCAGTTCGTAAAGGCGGACGACCGATTTGGCGTCTTCCAGCGTTTGGGCCACCAGCCGCTTGCCCAGCACGGCACCGCCCGTCAGCGTGGCTGCGCCTTCAGCCACGGTCACGCTGGTCTTGCCAGTTGCGCCGTCAACGGCCAGCAACTGGTAACGCGGGGCATCCTTGTTGGTGACAAAATACAGCGTGCCGCCCTGAGCGCCGGCAAAATTCCATTCCTTGTCGAGCGTGGACACCAGCGCGCGCGGTGTTTCGCCCTTGGCCAGATCGGCGATAAACACCGCATTGCCGCCAGAGCTTTCGCTGCTGGACACCACCATCCAGCGGCCATCATCCGAAAGCGAGGCATGGTGGCCCAGTTTCGGGCGATCAGGGGTGGCAAACACCATCGTGTCGGCGCTCTGCGGTGTGCCCAGCTTGTGGAACCAGATGGCTTCATTCAGCGTGGCCGACTGATATTTCTCCCCCACCGGCGGCGCCGGGAAGCGCGAGTAATAAAAACCGCTGCCATCCGGCTTCCATGCCACCGCACCGGTGTATTTCACCCCTTCCAGACTGTCGGCCAGATCGCTGCCGGTGGTGACATTGCGCACCTTGATGGTGCGCCAATCGGTACCGCCATCCTGCACGGCATAGGCCAGATATCCGCCGTCCTTCGATGGCGTCCATTCCGCCAGCGCCGTCGCGCCGTCCTTGGCCCAGGGGTTGGGATCAATCAGCACGCGCGGTTCGGCGCCGGCTGCCTGCACATACAGCACAGACTGGTTCTGCAAGCCGCTGTTGCGGGCATAGAACTGCATACCGCCCTTCACCTGCGGAATGCCGAACCGCTCATAATCAAACAGTTCAGTCAGCCGCGCCAGAATCGCCTCGCGCTCCGGCAAGCCGGCCAGATAGGCGCCGGTCACCTTGTTCTGCGCCTCCACCCACGCCGCCACTCTCGCATCGGTGCGCACATCGTTTTCCAGCCAGCGATAGGGGTCAGGCACGCTGATGCCGTGGCGGGCCTCCACCTCCGGCCCGGTGGCGGTGACGGGATAGGCGATGGGGGCGGCAGCAAGGGGCGCAGCGCTCATCAGGGCCGCTGCCAGCAGGATCGAACGCACGGGCAATATCCTCCACGAAACATCATCGTGGCGGGTTTAGCCGGCCCCGCGCCCGCCGCCAAGCAGGGCGGTTACTTCAGCTGCTTTTCATACTCGATGGTGTACGGCGCTGGATAGCCGGCGCTGCCGAACGTGGCGGCGATCAGCTTGTTGGTATCGAAATAGACCTGCCAATAATGGTCGGTATGGCAATAGGGCCGCACCGCCAGCACGGTGCCGCGTTCGTTGAAATCGATGATCTCCACATCCGGTGCCGGATCGGCAATCACATTGGGAATCGCCGCCAGCGCCGGTTTCAGCCGGGCGATGGCATCCAGCGCATCAACGCCAAACGCCAGCTGAGCGGTGCGGTCCACCCGGCGAAAGGGGAAAGTGGAATAATTCTTGATGACGTCGCCCGACATCTTGGAATTGCCCACGATGGTCTGCACATTGTCCGGGCTGGTGATGATGGTGTTGAACAGGCCCACTTCCGTAACCGTGCCGATCACGCCGCCGCCCTCCACGAAATCCCCCACCTTGTAGGGGCGAAAAATCACCAGGAACGCGCCGGCGGCAAAATTGCCCAGCAGCCCGGACCATGCCGCCCCCACCGCCAGGCCAACCCCGGCCAGCAGCGCGGCAAAGCTGGTCGTCTCGATCCCGAAAAAGCCCAGGATCGCCACCACCAGCACGATGTTGAGCACGACGGCCAATATGTTGGCGATATAACGCTGTAGGGTGGGATCGAAATTGCGCGCCGTCAGCACCCGGC
>DAITMD010000376.1:0-2233 GCA_036835345.1 Sandarakinorhabdus sp.
AGGCGACCTATTTCTATGCCCCCGCCGATCTGAAGAACGGCCCGCCGCCCACCGCTGCCATCCGGCTGGGCGGGATGGTGCAGGATGGCAGCCTTGTGCGCGACGGCGCCACCGTGCGATTTGTCGTGACCGACACGGCCGATACGGTGCCGGTCACCTACACCGGCATCCTGCCCGATCTGTTCCGCGAAGGGCAGGGTGTCATCGCTGAGGGCCGCCTTGATCCCGCCACCGGCGTGTTCCGGGCCGATACCATCCTGGCCAAGCATGACGAGAATTACATGCCGCCCGAAGTGGCCGGCGCGATGAAGAAGACCGGCAGCGTTTCCGCCGGCAATTGATGACAGGCCGATCGTTCGCCGGCGCGGCGCTCACCGCGCTGGCCCTGTGTCTGGCCGCGCCGCTGGCCCTGCCGCTGGGGCCGGTGCCGATCACCCTGCAATCGCTGATCGTGCTGCTGGCCGGCGCGCTGGCTGGGGCTGCGGGCGTGGCCGGCGTGCTGCTGTGGCTGGCGCTGGCGGCGCTGGGCCTGCCGGTGCTGGCCGGCATGAAGGGCGGGATGGCGGCGATGAGCGGTTTCAGCGCCGGGTTTCTGATTGCGCTGCCGCTTGCGGCGCGTCTGGCGATGCGCTGGCAGCCGGGGTGGGGCTGGCGGCCCACCCTGCTGCTGATGCTGGCCGGGCACGCGCTGCTGCTGGTGCTGGGCGGGGCGGTGATCGCGTGGCGCGGCGGCGATGTGGCGGCGCTGGCCAGCCTGTTGCCGGGGGCCGGGGTGAAATCGCTGGCGGCGACGCTGATATTAAGAGCGGTCGCTCGCCGCAAGCCGTAAACGTCAACCGTGATCGGGCACCCGCGTGGTGGCCCACGGCGCGCCGATATCCTCCAGCACCAGGTCCAGCACCTCGATCCGCGCGCGCAGCGCGATGCCGCCGGCACAGGTGATGATCAGCCAGTCGCCCTCTTGGCTGAGCGACAGGATCGCGGTGACCGCTTCGGGATCGGCGGGCCAGCTGCTCCTTTGCACCGCCTCAACCGCCTCCACCCGAAAGGCACAGCGGATGCGGCTGGGCGACCCGGCCTCGCGGCGATAGCGGTTCACCAGCAGCGCCAGCCGCCGCGCCCCCCGATCAAAGCCGACATCAGCCAGCCGCAGCGTCGCATCCTGCAGCAGCGCCGAAAATGTTTCGATATCCTCCGGCGCCTGGCCGAGGAGAGCGAGAGTATCAGCCATCACCCAGCCGCTCGATATCGGCGCCGACGCCCTGCAATTTCTCCTCCAGCCGCTCATAGCCGCGGTCGAGGTGATAGACGCGCGACACGGTGGTTTCGCCCTCCGCCGCCAGCCCGGCCAGCACCAGGCTCATGCTGGCCCTCAGATCGGTCGCCATCACCGGCGCGCCGTTCAGCCGTTCCACACCGCGCACCACGGCACTGCGGCCGCGCACGGTGATATCCGCCCCCATGCGCGCCAGTTCCGGCACGTGCATGAAGCGGTTTTCAAAGATGGTTTCGGTCAAAAGCGACGCCCCGTTGGCCACGGTCAGCATCGCCATGAACTGCGCCTGCATATCGGTGGCAAAGCCCGGATAGGGCGCGGTGGACACGGTGATGCCTTTCAAATCGCCGGTGCGCTTGACGATGATGCCATCGGGCGTTTCGTCCGTCTCCACGCCGGCCTCGTGCAGCATGTCCAGCGTCACGCCCAGATCATCGGCCGACGCGCCCACCAGCTCCACCTCACCGCCGGCGATGGCGGCAGCACAGGCATAGCTGCCAGCCTCGATCCGGTCGGGCATCACCTTGTAGGTGGCGCCGTGCAGTTGCTTCACGCCGGTGATTGTCAGCTTTTCGGTGCCGATGCCGTCGATCTTCGCGCCCATCGCCGCCAGGCAATTGCACAGATCGACAATCTCCGGCTCGCGCGCGACATTTTCCAGGATGGATGGCCCCTTGGCCAGCACCGCCGCCATCACGGCATTTTCGGTGGCCCCCACCGAAACGATCGGGAACACATAGCGCCCGCCGGGCAGCCCGCCCCTGGGCGCGGTGGCCTTCACATATCCTGCGGCCAGCTCGATCTCGGCACCCAGATGCTCCAGCGCCTTCAGGTGCAGATCGATCGGGCGGTTGCCGATGGCACAGCCGCCGGGCAGCGACACCGTCGCCTCCCCGGCCCGCGCCAGCAGCGGCCCCAGCACCAGGATGGAGGCGCGCATCTTGCGCACGATGTCAT
>DAITMD010000377.1:0-2220 GCA_036835345.1 Sandarakinorhabdus sp.
TTCGCGCAGCAATGTTCAAGATATCATATACTTACCGCGCAGCATTTTTGGGGGACGGTGATGAAGGCAATCCGCATCGAACAGGCCGGCGGGCCGGGCGTGATGATGTGGCAGGATATCGAACTGCCGCCGCCGGGGCCGGGCGAAGTGCGGTTGCGGCACACGGCGGTGGGCCTCAATTTCATCGATACCTATCACCGCTCTGGCCTCTATCCGCTGCCGCTGCCGTCAGGGCTGGGCATGGAGGCGGCCGGGGTGATCGAGGCGGTGGGCGAAGGCGTGTCGCTGCCGGTGGGCACGCGCGTCGCCTATTGCTGGGGTCCGATCGGCGCCTATGCCACGCACCGCAACATCGCCGCCGCCGGCGTGGTGGTGCTGCCGGACGGCGTGAGCGATGCGGTGGCGGCGGCCGGTCTGCTGAAGGGTTGCACGACCGAGTTTCTGGTGGAGCGCTGTGCCCGGGTGCAGCCGGGGGATTGGGCGCTGGTGCCGGCGGCGGCGGGCGGTGTTGGCCTGCTGCTGTTGCAGTGGCTGAAATCGCTGGATGCAAAGGTGATCGCGGTGGCGGGCAGCGCGGACAAGCTGGCGCTGGCGGCGGCGCACGGCGCCGATCACGGGGTGATCGATACGGCGGATGTGGCCAGTGAAGTTCGGCGCATCACCGGCAATCGCGGCGTGGATATGGTGTTCGACGGGGTGGGCAAGGCCAGTTGGGAAGCCAGCCTGGACAGTTTGAAGCGGCGCGGGCTGATGGTGAGTTTTGGAAATGCCTCCGGGCCGGTGAGCGGCGTTGATCTGGGCATATTGGCGCGCAAGGGATCGCTGTTCGTCACCCGGCCGACCCTGTTCGATTATTACGCCGCGCCTGAAGAGCGCGCGCTGTACGGCGGGCGGGTGCTGGCGATGATGGCCAGCGGGGCGCTGAAGGTGCAGGTGAACCAGCAGTATAAGCTGGCGGATGTGGCCACCGCGCATGCCGATCTGGCGGCGCGGCGCACCACCGGATCGACGGTGCTGATACCCTAGGGCCAGGACCGGTTAAATCCATGCGCCGTCATTGCGCAGAAAAGCAAAATGGCAAGGAGTGCGGCCGCAGGTGGGGCAGACCCCCCGGCAAGGCCGCGCGACGCTACCATTTTGCTTTTCTGCGCAACCCGAAGGGCGGCCCGCAGCGCCCCGGCACAGCGCTCGCTTCGCTTGGACGGTAGCTCTGCTACCGCCGCCGCGCTCACTCACTCGTGCCGGGGCGCTGCGGGCCGTGCCGGCGTATGGATTTAACCGGTCCTGGCCCTAACCCGCGACCATTGGCGCAAGCACCGGCGCCACTTCGGTGAAGCCTTCGAAGATCATCTTCAGCGCGACATAGACGATGACGGCAAGGCCAACCCAGGCGATCCAGCGGTAGCGTTCGATATATTGGGCGATGAAGTTGGCAGCGACGCCCATCAGGGCGACCGACAGCACCAGGCCGATGATGAGGATATCGGGATGATCGCGCGCGGCGCCGGCGACGGCCAGCACATTGTCCAGGCTCATCGACACATCGGCCAGCGCGACCGACCAGGCGGCGGCGGCAAAGCTCTTGGCCGGCGGCGGGGCGTTGCCGGCGACGAAATCATCCTTGTCGCCCGGTGCGTCGATCAGGGCGGCGCGCGGGTTGAGTTCCCGCCACATGCGCCACGCCACCCACAGCAGCAGCAGCCCGCCGGCCAGAACAAGCCCAACAATCTGAAGCAGTTGCGTAACCAGAAGCGCAAAGATGATGCGCAGCACCAGCGCCGCGATGATGCCGATCAGGATCACCTTCTTGCGCTGAGCCGCCGGCAATCCGGCCGCCAGCGCGCCGACCACGATGGCGTTGTCTCCGGCCAGCACCAGATCGATCAGCACCACCTGCGTGAAGGCAGCGATCGCCTGGGGCGTCAGCAGGTGGGCGATGTCCATCACTGCCATGTAGGCGGCAGCGCCGGGCAATGCCAGAGCGCTATTGATTGGCCAGTGTGAACACCAGATCCGACAGATAGTCGCGGCCCTGCATCAGGCTCTGTATCTTGATGCGTTCATTCAGGCCGTGGATGCCGTTGCCATCGGGATCGATCATCAGGCCCGGCGCGCCATACACCGGGATGCCGATGGGGGTGATGAAGATGGCATCGGTGGCCCCGGTGCTCATCATTGCCAGCATGGGCACGCCGGGGAAATGCTTGTCGGCCACCTTCT
>DAITMD010000378.1:0-2208 GCA_036835345.1 Sandarakinorhabdus sp.
GGCAAGTGCCCTTTGCAATCTTGTCGATCAGTTCGGCTAGGCTGAAATGGGTGACGCCGGGCGGCAGGCCGCCATGGGCCACAGAGGCGCTCATTTTGCACCTCCGGCAAGGTTTGCCCTTGCACGTGATTCGCTGCTCGCGTAAACACCGGGGATAGCCGCCAAGCTATGAAATCTGCCGCTGCGAAGGGTGCCAGCCCTTCCAGCGGTTTTTCGTTTCTGCGTTGGTGGACTTCCCGATCTTAGGCGAGTCCGCGCTTCCGGTGCGATTCCGGTGATAAAGTCCGATTTTGGCGGTTTATTCCCGGTTTGTTTCGCTGCGAACGCAATAGCAAAGCGCGGAAATCCGCCGATTCCCTTTACCCACCCTGTCTTCGGGAGGCAGGGGCCGGAGGTTCGAATCCTCTCTCCCCGACCAATACATCTCATGAAAGAGAAGAATTATGCGCCTCTCACTTCACGGTGAGCGGGCGCTTTTTCGCTTTTGGGGCCTGAAACGTATCTGGCAGCGCCTTTGCCTTTCCGGCAAGGGCGCAATCGCAGCCTCAGCGAACATGGATCGCCTTTCCGCACCTCTGGTCCGGTTTTCATTGCGTTGCAGCGGAACGATTGGCTAGGTGACACGCAACGCCCGTTTATCCTGCAAACGAGCCACCACACTCAGACAAAGTTCGTCGTTTTGATCCTCTATGCGCTAGTCATCTTGCCGTTCGTGGCTGCACTGCTGATCGCCATCAGCCGTGCCGGGAGCAAAGTGGTGCATTCCGGAATCGCCATTGCGGCGAGCGCGGCCGGCTTCGCCTTGATCCTGTCGATCGCGCCGCAGGTGATTGGCGGAGAGGTGCTGGCGGTATCGATGCCCTGGGTGCCCGCGATCGGGCTCGATTTCTCGCTCGTCGTCGATCCGCTGGGGCTGATGTTTGCAGGGATGATCCTGGGCATCGGCCTGCTGGTCATGATTTTTGCGCATTTCTATCTTCACAAAGGCGAGGCGACAGGTCGGTTCTTTGCCAGCCTGATGCTGTTTCAGGGCGCGATGCTGGGGATCGTCGTCTCGGGCAATGTCCTGCTGCTGCTGATCTTCTGGGAATTGACCAGTCTCTCCTCGTTCCTGCTGATCGGCTTCTGGCGGCACAAGGCCGAGGCGCGGCAGGGGGCGCGGATGGCGCTGGCGATCACCGGCGGCGGCGGGCTGGTGCTGATCGCGGGGATGGTGCTGCTCGGGATCACTGTTGGCTCGTTCGACCTGATGACCATTCTGGCGAGCGGCGCGACGGTCCAAGCCTCGCCGTTGTATCCGGTGATCCTGATCCTGATCCTGATCGGCTGCTTCACCAAGTCGGCGCAATTCCCGTTTCACTTCTGGCTGCCGCACGCGATGGCCGCGCCGACCCCGGTCAGCGCTTACCTGCATTCCGCCACGATGGTGAAGGCGGGCGTGTTCCTGCTTGCGCGGCTGTGGCCGGTGCTGTCGGGCACCGACCTGTACACGATCATCGTCAGCGGCGTGGGGCTGGTGACGATGCTGCTGGGCGCATGGGTGGCGTTCTTCCGGCATGACCTGAAAAGCATCCTCGCCTATTCGACCATCAGCCAGCTCGGGCTGCTGGTGATGCTGCTCGGCTTCTCGCTCGAAGCGGCTGCGGCGGTGGCGGTGCTGCACATCCTCAACCATGCGGCGTTCAAGGCGGCGCTGTTCATGTCGGCGGGAATCGTCGACCACGAGACCGGCACGCGCGACATCCGCAGGCTGGGCGGGCTGGCGAAGGTGATGCCGGTCACCGCTGCCATCGCCACCCTTGCTGCTGCCGCGATGGCCGGGTTGCCGCCGCTGGGCGGGTTCATCTCCAAGGAACTGATGCTCGGGCAGACGCTTCTCGCCGACCTGTTTGGACTGCCGTGGCTGGTGCCGGTGCTGGCGACGGTCGCTGCCACGCTCTCGGTCGGCTACTCGCTGCGGTTCGCGCTGCTGCTGTTCTTCGGCGCCCCGCGTGACCCCGTGCCCCATGCCAAGGCGCACGATCCCGGCTTTGGCATGTGGCTTTCGCCCGCGCTGCTGGTGCTGATCGCGGTGCTGCTCGGCCTTGCCCCGGTGCTGGTCGCGGGGTCGCTGGTGGCAGCGGTGTCGGACGCGGTGACCGGGACGCAGGCCCCGGCGCTCGGCCTGTATCTGTGGCACGGGCTCAACATGGCGCTCGGCATGAGCGT
>DAITMD010000379.1:0-2198 GCA_036835345.1 Sandarakinorhabdus sp.
GCCGAGGCCGCCGATCCGGCGAAGCGGGCGCTCACCGTGTCGTGGCAGGGCACCAGCCAGGTGATTGCATTCGTGGCCGCATCGGCCATGGCGTGGCTGCTGGCGGCGGTGATGAGCCCGGCCGATTTCGAGGCGTTCGGCTGGCGCATCGGGGTTGCATCGGGGCTGGTGATCATTCCGGTGGCGCTGTGGCTGCGCGCCGGCCTGACAGAGCCGTTGCCGCCGGGTGCCGAGGATGTGGTGGCGGCCCCGCTGAACCCTGCCGCGCGCCGGCGGCTGCTGATCGGCTGTTTCCTGCTGCTGGCCAGCGCCACCATCGCCAATTATTTTTCCATCTACACCGCCACCTTCGCGCAGGACACGCTGAAGCTGCCGGCGGAAATCGGCTTTCAGGCCTCCACCATTGCGATGATTGCCGGGGCGATCACCATCGTGGCGGGCGGCTGGCTGGCCGATCGCTGGGGCCGCCGCACGCTGTTGTGGCTGAGCGCCGGGTTCCTGACGCTGGCGGCGTGGCCAGCCTATGCCATCATCCTCAAATGGCCGGCGAGTGGCGGGCTGCTGGCCGGCGCGACGTTGCTGGCGGTGGCGCAGAATCTGAATGTGGGGGCGCTGTATGCGGTGATGACCGAAGGCATGCCGCGGGCGTGGCGGGGCATGGGCTTTGGCCTGCTCTATGCCGTGGCGATCGGCATCTTCGGCGGCGCCACGCAGCCGGTGCTGGCGTGGGTGCTGGGGCGGTGGAACGATCCGTGGCTGCTGGCCTGGGCGATGATCGCGCTGGGGCTGGTGCAGATGCTGGGGGCGTGGCTGGTGCCGGAAACGGCTCCTCAGCGGCCCACCGCCAGATAGGCAAAGCCGTGCTTCGCCATTTCGGCGGGGCGATAGATGTTGCGCAAATCGGCGATGGCGGGGGTTTTCATGACACCCTTGATCCGCGCCAGATCCAGCGCGCGGAAGGCTTCCCATTCGGTGACGATGGCGGCCACGTCGGCACCTTCGAAGGCTTCGTAGGGCGTTTCGAAATATTCAACATCCTTCAGCACCAGCCTGGCCTGATCGGTGCCTTCGGGATCATGGGCGCGGATGATCGCGCCGGCGGCCTGGAGTTCGTTGATGATGGCGATGGAGGGCGCATCGCGCATGTCGTCGGTGTTGGGCTTGAAGGTGAGGCCGATGATGGCGACCGTCTTGCCGGCCACGCTGCCGCCGGCGAGCCGGATCACCTTCTGCGCCATGCGGCGTTTGCGCTCCTCGTTCACCGCTGCCACGGTTTCCACGATGCGCACCGGGGAGCCCGAATCCTGCGCCGTCTTGATCAGGGCCAGCGTGTCCTTGGGGAAGCAGCTGCCGCCATAGCCGGGGCCGGCGTTCAGGAACTTGCTGCCGATGCGGCCATCCATGCCGATGCCGCGCGCCACATCCTGCACATTGCCGCCCACTGCTTCGCACAGATCGGCCATTTCGTTGATGAAGCTGATCTTGGTGGCGAGGAAGGCGTTGGCGGCATATTTGGTCACTTCCGCCGATCGCCGGCCCATGAACAGCAAGGGCGACTGGTTGAGGAACAGCGGCCGATACAGCTCGGTCATCACTTCGCGGGCGCGATCGTCATCGGTGCCCACCACGATGCGATCGGGCTTCTTGAAATCGCCGATGGCCGCGCCCTCGCGCAGGAATTCCGGGTTGGAGACCACGGCGAAATCGGCGTCCGGGCGTTCTTGGCGGATCACCCGCTCCACTTCATCGCCGGTGCCCACCGGCACGGTGCTCTTGTTGACGATCACCACATAGGTCTTGATGGCGCGGGCAATCTCGCGGGCGGCGGCATAGACATAGGTGAGATCGGCATGGCCATCGCCGCGCCGTGACGGGGTGCCGACCGCGATGAACACCGCTTCGGCGCCTTCGATGCCGGCAGCCAGATCGGTGGTGAAGCTCAGCCGCCCGGCCTTGACGTTGCTGGCCACCAGCGTGTCCAGCCCCGGCTCGTAAATCGGCATGATGCCCTGTTCGAGCGCGGCGATCTTGGCGGCGTCCTTGTCAACGCACACCACCGTGTGGCCGAAATCGGCAAAACAGGCCCCGGACACCAGGCCGACATAGCCGGAGCCGATCATGGCGATACGCATATCAGGAGAATCCGTTGCACAGGTTGCTTGGCGGCGGCGCTAGCATAGGCGGTGCGGGAAGGCTAG
>DAITMD010000380.1:0-2193 GCA_036835345.1 Sandarakinorhabdus sp.
GTGGGCGACAAGGCGCCGCCGCTGGCGCTGGCCACGCTGGATGGCCGGGCATTCACCGTGGGCGGCGCGTCGCCGGGGCGGGCCAACCGGCTGCTGATGTTCGTTTCGGCGCAGTGCCCGATGTGCAAGACGCTGATCCCGGTGGCCAAGAGCTTTGCCGCGGCCGAGCGGGTGGAGCTGGTGTTCGTGGGCGACGATGATGCCGGCGTGCAGCAGGCGCTGGTGACGGCGCAGGGGCTGGAAGCCTATCCGTTCGTCAACAGCGGCGAGGTGGGCCGCCTGTTCGAGGTCGACAAGCTGCCGCATGCGGTGCTGCTGGGCAGCGACGGCACGGTTCTGGCCAAGGGGCTGGTCAACAGCCGCGAGCATCTGGAGAGCCTGATTGTCAGCCACGAGATGGGTGTGGCGCATGTTCAGGATTATATTGCCGGCCTGAAACCGGCGACGAACAAGGCACCGGAGACGGTGGCATGAGCGCAGCGCAGCAAGCCAAGGGGGACAGGCAATGACAGGTTTCAACTTTGATGCGCTGGGCGAAAAACTGCTGCGCTCCTTTGCCGGCCACACGTCGCGCCGGTCGTTCCTGACCAAGTTGGGCGCGACGATCGTGGCGGCGCCGGCGTTTCCGCTGCTGCCGGTCAGCCGCGCCAACGCCGCCAAGCCGGATCGTTCGCCAGAGGCCAAGACGGCCTTTGCCCGCAACGCCCAGACCAAGGACGACACCAAGTGCGATTACTGGCGGTACTGCGCCATTGATGGATCGCTGTGCAGCTGCTGCGGCGGCGGCATGAGCAGCTGCCCGGCCGGCAGCGAGCCTTCGCCGGTGTCGTGGGTGGGCACCTGCATCAATCCGGATGACGGCAACGCCTATCTAATTGCCTATCGCGACTGCTGCGGCAAGGCCGGCTGCGGCCAGTGCGGCTGCGACAACACCGATCGCGAAACGCAGCTCTACATGCCGCAATTGAACAACAACGTGATCTGGTGCTTTGGCACCAGCAGCATGGAATATCACTGCTCCACCGCCGTGCTGGTGGGGAAGGCCCAGTAAGTTGCTCCGGCGCTCGGCCCTGGTAGCGGCGCTGGTTGCAGCCAGCGCTGCCGCCGCGCCGGCAGTTTCGCCCACGCACACGGCGGCCATGGCCGGTTATCCCAAGGAAATGGACCAGGCGCAGTCGGATTATGTTGAACATTGCGGCGGGTGCCACGGCATCCACGGCGATGCGGCGCCGGCGGACCTGCCCACGCTGAAGGGCAGGGTGGGCTGGTTTGCCTGCCTGCCGGAAGGGCGTTCCTATCTGGTGCGGCTGCCCAACGTGTCGCGGTCGCGCATCACCGACAATGAACAATTGGCCGATCTCTTGAACTTCATGATGTTCGGGCTGGGCGCGGCATCGGTGCCGGCGGGAACGAAACCGTTTACGGCAGACGAAGTGGCGCGGGAGCGGGCGTCGCCGTTTACGTCCGTGTCGCTGGTGCAGACCCGCGCCGTGCTGGTGGAGCGGTTGATTCGGCAGTGCGGCGCGCCGGCATCGCTGCGCCTGATGTATCCGGGGCAGGGCCGAACCCGCGAACTGGCCAAGCGGCCCGGCGGCACAAAGGCCTATTGAAGGCTGCGGTGGCGCTGCGCTGCCCAGACGCTAGCATGGTGGCATGATTCGCCGCCGCACCCTGCTTTCCGCTGCCCTGTTGATTGCTGCACCGGCATTGGCGCAGGAGGCGGTGCCGGCTGCGCCGCCGCCCGAAGCGCCCGTGCCGGCTCCGGCGCCCGCAACCGTTGCCGTGGTGATGGAAACCGAACTGGGGCCCATCACCATCGCGCTGGAAACCGAGCGCGCGCCGCTGACCGCCGGCTACATCTTGCGCCATGTCGATGAAAGGCGGCTGGACGGCGCCAGTTTCTACCGCGCCATGAAGCTGGCGCCCGATGGCAGTGTCGGGCTGGTGCAGGGCGGCATTCAGGATGGCCGCAAGCTGCTGCCGCCCATCGCGCACGAGCCGACCAGCGCCACCGGGCTGACCCATGATGAAGGCGCCATCAGCCTGGCGCGCGCTGCACCGGGCACGGCGCAGGCGCAGTTCTTCATCATATTGGGCAATCTGAAATCGCTGGACGCCGATCCGGGCGCGGCTGGCGACAATCAGGGCTATGCCGTGTTCGGCCGGGTGACCGAAGGCATGGACGTGGTGCGC
>DAITMD010000381.1:0-2192 GCA_036835345.1 Sandarakinorhabdus sp.
AGGCTGCGCAGCACCCGCCAGTCTTCCGGCCGGGCCGGATCGATCAGCACCACCGTGGCCCCGGCCTCCAGCGCAGCGGCCAGCGTGTGGCCGGTGCCGCCCGGTGCCGCGCGCGAATGCCCGTCCCAGATGCCGATGATGATATCGGACTGTTCGATCATCACCCGCCCGGCCAGCGCCACCCGCTGCGAGACCAGAGCGTTGAAGCGCTGCGCCGCTGCCACATCACCGGGTGCATCCAGCGTGGCATGGAACAGCCGCGCCACTTCGGCATCGGCATCGGCCAGTTCGAACAGCTGCGCCGCCGATGCCAGTTTGCGGATAGCCATGGCGCGCGCCGCCAGATCAAGATCGGCCGGAATACCGCCGGCAGCCAGCAGCCGTGCCTCGGTGGTGGTGGCCGGGTGGGCGCCTATCGCCACGTTCATGCCCAGCCCGAACGGCAGCGGCGCCACCAGCTGCCAGTTGCGGTCCAGCGCCGCCCTGGCCGCCAGGCTGTCTACCCCGTCCGACAACAGGCTGTGCAGCCGGATGTCCGGCGGCTGGTCCGGCTCATGGCCAACCAGCCGCTCCACCTCGGCACCGATGCGATCACACAGGCGTTCGATAACGATGCGCACCGCCATGTTGTTGGCGGAAAACGTCACATTGCCAAAGCGGTGCCCGGTCACGCCCAGCGACAGCATGCGCCGCGGCAGCGGCGGCGCACCCAAGGTTGCCGCCTGCGTCGCCGCCTGCGCCGAGCTTCCCGATTGCGCCCGTGATTCCACCGCCCCGCCCATGATCCCATCAAGAGTCATGCGGTGTCATAAAGCAATCTATTTTCTAAGGCGTTAAGTGGCGCTGCTACCGGTCTTCTATGGGCGGCTGGTGCAGCCAGGCGGCGTGGGTGGGCGCGCGGCGGGTTTCGCGCCATTCCGACAGCATCGCCGGCGCCACCTCCTTCAGCTGGGCATATTGGTCCGGCGTGCCGATGTTGCAGGCCAGTTCCAGCCGGTGGCCATTGGGATCGAAGAAATAGATGGATTTGAAGATGCCGTGCCAGGTCGGCCCCAGCACGTCGATGCCGTGGGATTCGAGATGCGCCTTGGCGGCCAGAAGTTCGGCTTCGTCCGCCACTTCAAAGGCCAGATGCTGCACCCAGGCCGGCGTGTTCGGATCCTTGCCCATCTCCGGCTGGTTGGGCAGTTCGAAAAACGCCAGCACGTTGCCGCCGCCGCAATCCAGGAACACGTGCATGTAAGGATCATAGGCACCGGTGGACGGCACATGATCCTCGGCAAAGGCGTTGGTATATTCCATGCCCAGCACCTGTTCATACCAGGCGACGGTTTGCGCAGCATCGCGGCAGCGATAGGCAACATGGTGGATGCGCCGCAGCCGGGGCGCCGTCACGACGCCGGCTCCACATTCAACACGCCGCGCTTGATCTGATCGCGCTCCATGCTTTCGAACAGCGCCTTGAAATTGCCTTCGCCAAAGCCTTCATCGCCCTTCCTCTGGATGAATTCAAAGAACACCGGGCCGATCATCGTTTCCGAAAAAATCTGCAGCAGCAGGCGTTTGCTGCCATCCGCGGTGGTGCCGTCCAGCAGGATGCCGCGCTGCTGCAGCGCCGCCACCGGCTCACCGTGGCCGGGCAGGCGCTCGGCCAGCATCTCGTAATAAGTGGCGGGCGGCGCTGTCATGAACGGGGTGCCCAGTGCTTTGAGCCGATCCCAAACCGCCGGCAGATCATCACAGGCAAAGGCGATATGCTGAATGCCCTCGCCGTTATAGGCGCGCAGAAACTCCTCGATCTGGCCCCCACCTGAGCCGCCTTCCTCGTTCAGCGGGATGCGGATCTTGCCATCGGGTGCGGTCATCGCCTTGGATGTAAGGCCGGTATATTCGCCCTTGATATCGAACCAGCGGATTTCGCGGAAGCCGGCGATGCGTTCGTAAAACGCCGCCCAATGCACCATGCGCCCGCCATATACATTATGGGTCAGGTGATCGATGATCTGCAGGCCCGCCCCGGCCGGTTGCCGATCAACACCGGGTTCAAACACGAAATCAATGTCATAAATCGAAAGATCATCGCCATAGCGATCCACCAGATAGATGATCGATCCGCCAATGCCCCGGAAACCCGGCAGGCGCAGCTCCATCGGCCCGGTGCGGCTTTCCACCGGCTCCGCCCCGCGCTCCAG
>DAITMD010000382.1:0-2152 GCA_036835345.1 Sandarakinorhabdus sp.
ACTGCTGAAGCAGGGCAAGGTGGAAGGCGGCACCGGCGACACCAACCGCATCATGAAGGGCGCGCCTCGCGGTGAGCGGCTGGTGGGCGAGGGTGTCGCCACGTTTGCCGCCATGCTCGATATTGCCGAACCGGTAAACGTGCGGCTGACGGTGAAAGGCCCGCTGAAACCGGCTGGCACGGCCGTGTCGCTCACCACCACCCACTGGCTGATCCCCGGCCAGCCGATTGCCGGCGATGGCTGGGTGGTGGAATTGCCCGGCCTGGCGCTCACCGCCCGGCAGGACGGCGGCCGCGTGATCGCCGATGTGTCGATGCTGTGCGGCTGCCCGATTGCGCCGGGCAGCTTGTGGGATGCCGCGCGGTTCCGCGTGGATGCCTGGGTGAACGGCCGGCGGGTGCCGCTGGCCTTTGCCGGACAGACCGGGCGCTTTGCCGCCGATGTGCCGGCCGGCGCCACGTGGGTCACGGCGATGGATTCGCTGTCGGGCGCCACCAGCGCCGTGAAGATCAGCGCCGCCGCAGCGCCCTGATCGCCACCGGCACAGCGGCCAGCGCGATGGCCACATCGGCCTGATAAAGCCGGCGCAGATCGCCCGCCAGCGCCGCGCCATTTTCAAACGCACCGTCCCACGCCAGCAGCGACCAGACGAGCAGCGCGGCATAGGCCAGTGCCAGCCCAGCCAGCTGGCGATCCTGCGTCTCGCGCCAGCGCTGCCACACCACGATGGCGGCCGGCACCGCCACGAACAGGCAGATGAACTCGGTAATCTCGACCGGCTGGAGCCGCTGCGGGCCTGGCAGATCATCCGGCCAGCCCCGCATTTGCCAGCCCAGCCAGCCATACAGGCCGGCCAGGCCCATCTGGGCCATGATCCACAGCCGCAGCAGGGCATCGGGAACGGATTGGCGGGGCTGGGCCATGCCGGGGTGATAGCGCGGTGAGCTGTGCAGCGCGAGGCTTGTGCAGCGCGGCATCGTGCCTAACTTTGATGAAAAGCGATCAGGAGACAGTTCATGGCCAGCAACCTCACCCGCCTTGCGACCCGCAGCATCGCTGCCGCCGCCTCACGGCAGATCGCCAGCCGGGTGTCGGGCGCGCAGCTGGGCCCGATCGGCACGGTCGCCACCATTGCGCTGCCGTTCCTGCTGCGCCGCGTCTCGCCGATGGGCATGGTGGCGATGGCGGTCGGCGCGTGGGGCATCGGCAAGCTGGCCGGCCCGGTGGGCCAGCAGTTGGTGCCCCCGCAGGAGCGAAAGCCGGTGGTGACGCCGCCGCCCATCGCCTGGGCCCCCGCCGCCGACGTGTTCTGACCGGCAGCAGCGATTGCGCGCCTCCCCGCGCACCGCTATCCAGCGGCCACAAAGGGGAGATAGTTCATGCGCCAGTTTGTTCCGATCATCGCCGTGGCCGCCCTGCTGGCCGCACCGGCGCTGGCGCAATCGGCTGACAAGCCTGCCGACAAATCGGCTGACAGCGCCATCCCGGCCCCCAATCGCGTCACCGCCAAGCGCAGCGGCAGCTTTGGCGGCACCCGCATCAACTATACCACCATCGCCGGCGAGACCTATCTGACCGACAAGGAAGGCAAGCCCACCGCCGCTATCTTCAGCACCACCTATCTGAAGGATGCGCCGGAACCGAACCGTCCGGTGTTCTTCATCTTCAACGGCGGGCCGGGTTCCGGCAGCCTGTGGCTGCACATGGGCGCCTTCGGGCCGAAGCGGGTGAACATCCCCGATGCCAGAGACGACGGCGCGCCGCCCTATGACATCAGCGACAATCCGGAATCCCTGCTGGACGTTGCCGATCTGGTGTTCATCGATCCGGTCGGGACCGGCTGGAGCCATGCGCTGGGCAAGACCGATCCCAAGATCTTTTACGGCGTCAAACCCGATGCCGAATCCATTGCCCAGTTCATCCGGCTGTGGCTGAACGAGCACAACCGCTGGAACGCGCCCAAGTTTCTGGGCGGGGAAAGCTATGGCACCACGCGTTCGGCCGCCGTCGCCTATGAACTCAACCGGCAATATAATGATGTCGCGCTGAACGGCGTCATCCTGATTTCGACCATCCTCGATTTCGGCCTGCAGACCGAGGATGAGGGCAACGAGATGCAATATATGGGCAATCTGCCCAGCTATGCCGCCGC
>DAITMD010000383.1:0-2133 GCA_036835345.1 Sandarakinorhabdus sp.
GGGCATGTTCGGCATCAAGCAGTTCGACGCGGTGATCACCCCGCCGCAGGCGATGATCCTGGCGGTGGGCGCGGGTGAAAAGCGCGCCGTGGTGAAGGGTGATGCGCTGGCGATTGCAACGGTGATGACGATCACCGGCAGCTTCGATCACCGCGCCATCGACGGCGCGGACGGGGCGGCTCTGATGGGTGCAGTGAAGGCGTTGATCGAAAGCCCGCTGGGACTTGTTGCCTGAACGCAGGAGGACATAGGCCATGAAGCTTGCCGTGATCGGACGTGGGCGCGTTGGAACATTGCTGGGCCCGGCGCTGGTGCAGGCAGGGCACGAGGTGCGCTTTGGTCTGCGCGATCCCACGGACCCGCGCCACGCTGGCGATGATGGCATTGCCCGGCTGCGCACCCCTGATGCGGTGGCAGCCAGCGATGGCGTGGTGCTGGCGGTGGACTGGAGCGTGGCGCTGGCGGCGCTGGCCGATTGCGGCCCGATGGCCGGCAAGCTGCTGATCGATTGCACCAATCCGCTGAAATATTCCCCCGAAGCTGGGCTGGAGCTGGCCTTGGGCTTCGACACGTCGGCGGGGGAGATCATCGCGGCAAACAGCGACGCGCGCACGGTCAAGACGCTCAATCAGGTCGGCGCACTCACCATGGCGCGCGCCCGCGACCTGCCGGTCCCGCCGGTGCAGTTCGTGAGCGGAGATGATGCCGGCGCCCGGGCCGAAGCGGCAGCGGTGGTGGAAAGCCTGGGCTTTCGCGCGGTGGATTATGGCCCGATGATCAATGCCCGCAAGCTGGAGCCGCTGGCGATGATCTCCATCGACCTGATGTTCAAGCATGGCCAGCAACCGCTGTTCGGATTTGCCCTGGTGGAAGGTACGGCTGCGTGAGTGACAATTTCGATCTTGTCATCCTTGGCTCCGGCCCCGGCGGTTATGTCGCGGCCATCCGCGCCAGCCAGCTGGGCCTGAAGGTCGCCATTGTCGAGCGTGAGCGACTGGGCGGCATCTGCCTGAACTGGGGCTGCATCCCGACCAAGGCGCTGCTGCGCACCAGCGAGATCTATCATTATATCACCCACGCCGATGCCTATGGGCTGAGCGTGGAGAAGCCCAGTTTCGACCTCAAGAAGGTGACCGACCGTTCCCGCAAGGTGGCGGCGCAGCTGAACAGCGGTGTCAAATCGCTGATGAAGAAGAACAAAATTGAAGTCGTGGAAGGGCAGGGGCGGCTGACCGGGGCGACGACGGTTGCTGTAACCACCGGAAATGGCGAGCGGGTGCTGACGGGCAAGAATGTGATCATCGCAACCGGTGCCCGCGCCCGCGATCTGCCGGGCGTGGAGGCCGATGGCAACCGCGTGTGGACCTATCGCCACGCCATGGTGCCGCCGGCGATGCCGACCAAGCTGCTGGTGATCGGATCGGGTGCGATCGGCGTGGAGTTCGCCAGTTTTTACAGCGATATGGGCGCAAAGGTCAGCATCGTGGAGATGCTGGACCGCATATTGCCGGTGGAGGATGAGGAGGTCTCTGCCTTTGCGCAGAAGGCGCTCACCAAGCAGGGCATGACCATCGTAACGGGCGCGAAAGTCAGTGACGTGACGCCGGCGCCGGACGGGGTGAAGGCCACCGTCACCACCGCCGACGGCAAGGCGAGCACCGACACCTACAGCCATGTGATTGTCGCCATCGGCATTGTGCCCAATACTGAAGATATCGGGCTGGAGGCGCTGGGCGTTGCCACAACACGCGGTCATATCGAAACCGATGGCATGTGCCGCACCAATGTGCCCGGCCTCTATGCCATCGGTGACGTCACCGGCCCGCCGTGGCTGGCGCACAAGGCCAGCCATGAGGGCATTATCGCGGTGGAACATATCGCCGGCGGCCACCCGCACGCCATGGACACGGCACGCATCCCCGGCTGCACCTATGCCCGCCCGCAGGTGGCCAGCATCGGGTTGACCGAAGCGAAGGCCAAGGCTGCCGGGCACACGGTGAAGGTGGGCAAATTCCCGTTCATCGGCAATGGCAAGGCGATTGCGCTGGGTGAGGCCGAGGGGTTTGTAAAGACGGTGTTCGATGCCAGCACGGGCCAGCTGCTGGGCGCGCACATGGTGGGCGCGGAAGTGAC
>DAITMD010000384.1:0-2132 GCA_036835345.1 Sandarakinorhabdus sp.
ATCGTGGGCGAACAGATAGACCAGCACCGACAGTGGAAACCACAGCGCCTGCTGCCAATTGGTGATCGACCACATGATCTGGGTCCATCCCAGCGCGCGCGCCGATTCCAGCGCCAGCCCGGCCGGCACCGCATAGATCAGCGCCGATATCAGCGACCAGCGGATTTCCTGCGCCACCTGCGCGCGGCGCTTTGCCGGATCGGCGGGGCCGGCGATGACACCGCGCGCCCGCGTGAGCCAGGCAAAGCCGCCCGACACCGCCAGATAGCGGACGGCGATAATGGCGGCCATCACGGCCACGGCAAAGGCAAAGCTGGGCAGCACGAGCGCGGCTTTAGCGTGCGGGCCTGCCGCCGCCAAGCGGCAGCGCGTCGCGGGGGAGGGGGCGGGGGATGGAGCAGAAGGGCGCTGAACCGGCCGGGATGGTGGAGCAGAGGGGGATCGAACCCCTGACCTCAGCAGTGCGATTGCTGCGCTCTCCCATCTGAGCTACTGCCCCGCACCAAACCGGCCTCCCGCACGGCGGAAGGCGGCCCGTATAGCGCGCCGGCCCATGTTTG
Source organism: Sandarakinorhabdus sp. (assembly GCA_036835345.1). Taxonomy (GTDB): domain Bacteria; phylum Pseudomonadota; class Alphaproteobacteria; order Sphingomonadales; family Sphingomonadaceae; genus Sandarakinorhabdus. The sequence continues at coordinate 561 of DAITMD010000384.1, forward strand.
CAAGTGCGCGATCTCAGCCGAAACCTTCGGCCAGAAACCGCTCTGCGATCGCGGCGTGCAGGGCCGCGCCGCGGGCCATGGCGCTTTCATCCAGATGCATGTGGCTGCTATGGAGCCCGCAGCAGGCGCGCCAGTCGCTGCCCTGTTCGGCAACGCCCAGAAAGAACATCGCGCCGGGCACGCGTTCCAGCACATAGGCGAAATCTTCCGCGCCCATGATTGGGTGCGCCAGCGTCTGCCAGTTGTCCGCGCCGAACAGATCGGTGGTCACCGCTTGGCCCAGCGCCACGGCGGCGCTGGCCCCGTGTGCCGCCGCGATGCCCTGCGCCAGCCGGGGCAGGCCTTCGTGCAGTTTCTGGCGTGTGGCGGCCGAAAGCGTGCGCATTGTGCCATAAAGCAGGGCGGTATCGGGGATGACATTGTCGGTGGTGCCGGCGCTGATCTGGCCGATGGTGATCACGGCGGGATCGAACACGTTCACCTGCCGCGTCACGAAGGTCTGCAGCGCCAGGGTGATTTCGCAGGCGATCGGCACCGGATCCACTGCATCGTGCGGCATCGAAGCGTGGCCGCCGCGCCCGGTCACGACAATCCGCAGCTTGTCGTTGCTGGCCAGCAGCGCGCCGGCGCGTCCGCCCACCACGCCCCACGGCGCATTGGGCATGATGTGCAGCGCAAAGGCGGCATCGGGAAGCGGATCGATCAGCCCGTCGTCCAGCATATATTTCGCGCCGTGATGGCCTTCCTCGCCGGGCTGGAACATGAACATCACCGTGCCGGCCAGCTGATCGCGGCGTTCGCACAGCATCCGCGCCGCGCCGGCCAGCATCGCCACATGCGCATCATGGCCGCAGGCGTGCATGGCGCCGGGGATGGTGCTGGCGAAATCCAGGCCCGTCTCCTCCGGCATCGGCAGCGCATCGGAATCGCCGCGCAGCAGCACGGTGCGGCCGTTCGCCGGCCCGCGCAGCGTGGCGATGATGCCGGTGGTCGATGGCCCGGTGCTGAGTTCCAGCGGCAGGCCGGCCAGCGCCGCCCTGATCTTGTCGGCGGTGCGCGGGTTGTGCAGGCCCAGTTCGGGTTCGGCATGGATGGCGCGCCTGAGCGCTGTCATGTCGGGCAGGATGGCGGTGGCGGCTTCGGTCCAACTGGTCATGCGCGGCAGGGTAGCGGCTTCCCCTCGGCCTTGCCACCCGCTACGGCCCGGCCATGCATGATGCCATCATATTGGGCGCCGGCGGGGCCGGGCTGTTCTGCGGCCTCACCGCCGGGCAGGCCGGCGCGCGCGTGCTCGTGATCGATCACAATGGCGAACCGGGGAAGAAAATCCTGATCTCCGGCGGCGGGCGCTGCAATTTCACCAATATGGGCGCAGGTCCGGATCGCTATCTGAGCGAGAACAGGCACTTCGCCCGCTCCGCCTTGTCGCGCTACACGCCGGCAGATTTCGTGGCGCTGGTGCAGCGGCACGGCATTGCCTTTCATGAAAAGACGCTGGGGCAATTGTTCTGCGATGGTTCGGCGCGGCAGATCGTGGCGATGCTGATGGACGAATGTGCGGCGGGCCATGTG
>DAITMD010000385.1:0-2128 GCA_036835345.1 Sandarakinorhabdus sp.
GCCGAACATCCCGCCGATGGCGCTGCCCATCACGCCGCCCAGCCCGCCGCCGGCCGTTTCGCCGCCGTCTGCCGGGCATTTCGGTTTGCTGCCTTGCCGCCGGCCACGCCGGTCACTGCTGCCGCCCATCATCTCTGCCATGTTCATGCCGGCCGGGCCGCCGGTGCGCGACACGAACCGCGCCTTCACGGCATAGCTTTGATCCCAGGTGATTTTCGGGTCGGCCGGGCGCGGCGGGAAGATGAAATTCTCCTCCGGGCCATGGGCGACCAGGCTGACAAGGCCCTGCGGCGCCGCGGCCATCACCTCCTTGGGAATGGTGCAATTGGTCTGGGCGGGCGGCATCAGCTGTTTGGTGCCCACCAGCCGCGCCGCCTCGGCCGGCGCGATATAATCGCCCAGCGCCGAAATGAACGTCTGCAGTTCCGATGAGGACCAGAACACCATCGTCGCCCCCTGCGACGGGTCCTTGCCGCCTTCGCCGCCGATGAAGCTGGCGAAATGCGCCGTGGCATCAGGCAGCTGGTTCCAGCTCATGGCAATCGAACCGCTGGGCTGCTTGGTCTGGCTGAGATTCAGCGCCCCCATGAAATCCTTGGTGAGGGTGAAATCGATATCGGGGATATAATTGCCGGTGACGCGGTGATCGCCGATCAGCGATGCGTTCGCCGGCACGCCAGTGCGGCTGGCGCGGTCATCATTGGGCCAGTTGCCATAGCTGGGCCAGGTGCCGGCCGTTGGCCCGCGCGCGATCCGCACCCTCTCGCCCGCGAACAGATTTGGCGGGATCTGCCCGGCGGCCATTCTGGCAAAATCGAAGATGATGGGCTGGCCGGCCTTTGCGGTTTCGCCGCAGCCCCAGAACAGCAGCAGGCGTCCTTTTGGCGGCTCGAAATCCTCGCGCGGCGGCTCGCGCACGCGGCCCGGCTCCTGCGGCGGCGGGGTTTTCAGGAACAGCTGGTCGCCAAGGCCCATGTCTGGCGGGATCAGGTGCCGCGCCAGCGGCGGCGGCGCGCTGACCGGCAATTTGCCGCCCAGATCGAGGCTGAGCGTCTTTGCCAGCCCGCCGGGCTGCTGGCCGCTCATCGCCATGCGCATCATGTCGCCGGCCGAAGGCGGTTTGCCGCCCATGATGCCGAATCCGGTGCTGGACCCGGCCGACAGCCAATAGACCGCCTTGGGCGGGATCACCTTCTGCACGATGGCGGCCGGTTTGGGCGCGGGCTTCGCCGCCGGCCGCCGCGCCTGCGCCCACACCAGCGCCGGCACCGCCAGCACCGCGCCCGCCATCATCACCGCCACCACGCGCCGCATCGCTCATCCCCCCGGAATCACCACGGCGGGCAGACTATCACTTGTTTGTGCCATTGGCAGCCCACTGCCGCCCCTGCAGCGCCGAATTGGCAAGGCCGGCTTTCAATCTTCGATTATCGCCTTGCCCTGTGCACGCAGCGCGGCCAATCCTTCTTGCATCCCCGCTATCTGCTCTGGTGCATGGCCTTGCCATTCGCCAATTTCACCAACGATGCGCAGCGGCTCCCGCGACCGGTATGATTTGGTTGGATTGCCGGGAAAGCGCTTGTTGGTAACATTGGGGTCGTCAAAGAAAGCGCCTGTGGGTTCAACGATATAAATGCGTTGCCGGCCTTCGCCTTTCGCCAGTTCGGCGCCCCAGACAGCGGTTTCGAGCCTGCCGGCGAAATAGACCCAGCTGAGCGGCGCATCGTCACGGAAGTTCGATGGCTTGCCCACCACGATGCAATCGCCGATTGCTAGATCGGCACGCGTGCCGTGGTAGAAGACGGTTGGCACAATGCCATCATCGATCATCTTTTCACTCGGCCGCTGGCAGATAGATTTCGCCGCCCTTCGCGCGGAACTCGGCGCTTTTTTCGGCCATGCCGGCTTCCAGCATCGCGTCCGTGTTCTGCTTCGCCGCATAATCGCGCACGTCCTGCGTGATCTTCATCGAGCAGAATTTCGGCCCGCACATGGAGCAGAAGTGGGCCACCTTGGCGCCTTCGGCCGGCAGGGTTTCGTCGTGATATTGCAGCGCGGTTTCGGGGTCCAAACTCAAGTTGAACTGGTCGCGCCAGCGGAAATCGAAGCGGGCGCGGGAGAGGGCGTC
>DAITMD010000386.1:0-2126 GCA_036835345.1 Sandarakinorhabdus sp.
GGCGGAAGCCGCGCTGATGGCCGATCCGGCCTTCATTCCGTTGCTGCGCCCGGTGCGCTGGGCCTTGGTGGGCAGCGCCGTGCAGGGCTATCAGGCCAATGCCATCGGCTGGCACCCGCTGGGCCATATCACCGCATCGCGCTGAAGCCTGCCGGCAGCGCGGCCGGTGTAACCTTTGGGCAGCATCAACCGTATTTCGGCCAGGCAGGTGTGACAGACATGCAGAACCGATGACCAGCGACGATGCCACCCTGGCGCGATTGATGCGGGCGGCGCAGGGCGGCGATGGCGCGGCCTATCGGCAACTGCTGGGCGCGCTCTTGCCGCTGCTGAAGCGCTGGTATGGCCGCAAGGTGATGCCGGCGCAGCTTGATGATCTGGTGCAGGATATCCTGCTGGCCGTGCACAACCGGCGGGCCAGCTGGGATCCGGCGCGGCCATTTCTGCCATGGCTGGCGGCCATCGCGCGCTATCGCTGGGTGGATCAGCTGCGCCGGGCGGCGGCGCAGCCAACTGTGGCGCTGCTGGACGAAGTGACGGTGGAATCGGGCGAGGCGGCGGTGGTGGCGCGGCTGGGCTGTGATGTCTTGCTGGCGCGGCTGCCGCAGGCGCAGGCGGCTGCGATCAGGGCGGTGAAGCTGGAGGGTCTGAGCGTTGCGGAAGCTGCCGGTCGGCTGGGCCAGACGGAATCATTGATCAAGGTAAACGTGCACCGAGGGCTGAGAAAAATGGCCGGTGCCATCGAGGAGAGTGAATGATGCGCGGCTCCGGCCACAAATTGCGGGCTGACGGTTCAGAGGCGTTTCTGGATGCGCTGGCGGCCGATCTGCGCGCCGTGCGGCCGCTGGATGATCGGGCGGCGTGGGCTGTGCTGGCAGTGCTGATGCTGGCGACGATTGGCCTGGTAGCAGGCGGGCTTGGGCTGCGGGCCGATCTTGGCGATGGGCAGCCGCACCCGATGCTGCTGCTGCGTGCCGGCATCTTGCTGGCGCTGGGATGCGTTGCGGCGCGCGCGCTGCTGGCGCACGCGCATCCGGGCGTGGGCCGAAGCCAGCAGGGCTGGCGCGTGGCGGTGCTGATTGCCGGCCTGTTTCCAGCCGCAGCGGTGGCGGTGCTGCTGCAATCGCCGGCAGCAGCCGTCATGCAGCGGGCAAGCAGCGGCATCGAATGTCTGACGGTCAGCCTGGCGGCCGCAGCGGGGCTGGCCCTGCCGCTGGTGGTGCATCTGCGCCGCGGCGCGCCGGTTGCGCCGGAACGCGCCGGCCTGCTGGTCGGGCTGGCGGCAGGCAGTCTGGGGGCCTTCGCCTACAGCCTGCACTGCCCATACGATGATGTGGTCTATATCGGCGTGTGGAACGGGCTTGCGGTCGCCTTGGCATCGCTGGCCGGACGTCTGTTGCTGCCGCCGCTGATCCGCTGGTAAGCGCCCGGACAGTTTATTCAGCAGCGGGTGGTGTTGCGGCCGATTTCCCGGCCGACAACCGCGCCGGTGCTGCCGGCCGCCACCACCGTGCCGCTGCGCCCGCCGGCTGCGGCCGCGCCGGCCCCGGCGATCACCGCGCCGGTCACGGCACCGCGCCGCTTGGCCCGGCGCTTGGCGCTGCGGCATTCGCGGATGTTGGTGAAATATTGGCCGTCATGTTCATACCATTGCACGGCCGGTCTTGGCCGGGCCGCTGCCGGCGTTTCGGCGGTGGGCAGCAGCACGGCAATGGCAGCCGCCGCAATGAACAGGCGCATGAAAGGCCTCCACGGATCAATGCCGCGCAGGATTGCCCGTCACACGCCTGCCGTCAATCCGGCGGGGCTGTTCGGCGCAACCGGGATCAGCACTGCTTGGGGCGGGATTTCTTGCCCAGTTCACGGCCCACCAGTGCGCCGCCGCCGGCGACCAGAGCGGTTTCGGCCAGATTGCCGCCCAGCAGTGCCGCACCGGCACCGGCCGCCACGGCGCCAACAACGGTGCCGCGATCCTTGGCGCGCTTCTTGGCGCGCTGGCATTCGCCCAGGCTGCGATAGGTCTTGCCGCCGGTTTCATACAGCACCGGGCTCTTCTGGGCGAAAGCGGGCGCGGCGGCCGGGCCCATCAGGCTGGCAGCGGCGGCGATCATCAGAAATTTCTTCAT
>DAITMD010000387.1:0-2117 GCA_036835345.1 Sandarakinorhabdus sp.
AGGACGTGAAGGGCAATGTGATGGACGGGGTGCGCCCCGTTGCCGATCTGGTCGATCGCTTCAACGCGATCAGCGCCGAAATGGCCGACCCGAAAGACGATAGCGATTTCGATGCGCTGATGGCCGAGATGGGCGATCTGCAGGAAAAGATCGACGCGGTGGATGGCTGGACGCTGGACAACCAGCTGGAAATCGCCATGGACGCGCTGCGTTGCCCGCCGGGCGACAGCGGCGTGGAGCGGCTTTCCGGCGGCGAAAAGCGCCGGGTGGCGCTGTGCAAGCTGCTGCTGGAAAAGCCGGAGATCCTGCTGCTCGATGAGCCGACCAACCATCTGGATGCCGAGAGCGTGTCGTGGCTGGAAAACCATCTGAAAGACTATAAGGGCATGGTGATCCTGGTCACCCACGATCGCTATTTCCTTGATAATGTGGTGAAATGGGTGCTGGAGCTGGATCGCGGCCGCGCCATTCCGTTCGAAGGCAATTATAGCGACTGGCTGGAAGCCAAGCAGAAGCGCCTGAGCCAGGAAGAGCGTGAGGACGCATCACGCGAAAAGGCGATCAAGCAGGAGCTGGAGTGGATCCGCGCCTCACCCAAGGCCCGCCAGACCAAGAGCAAGGCGCGCATCAAGGCCTTTGACGAGCTGGTGGAGAAACAGGCCAACCGCCGTCTGGGCGAAGCGCAGATCCTGATCCAGGTGCCCGAACGGCTGGGCAGCAAGGTGATCGAGGCGACCAACCTGACCAAGAGCTATGGCGACAAATTGCTGTTCGAAAATCTGTCGTTCAGCCTGCCGCCCGGCGGCATCGTGGGCATCATCGGCCCCAACGGCGCGGGCAAGACCACCCTGTTCCGCATCATCACCGGGCAGGAGGTGCCGGACAGCGGCGATATCAGCATCGGTGAGACGGTGAAGCTGGCCTATGTCGATCAGAGCCGCGACGCGCTGGCGTCCGACAAGAATGTCTGGGAGGAAATCTCCGGCGGCAACGACAAATTCTATTTCGGCAAGAACGAGGTGCTGACCCGCGCGTACGTGGGCGCGTTCAACTTCAAGGGGCCGGATCAGCAGAAGAAGGTTGGCCTGCTGTCAGGCGGGGAACGCAACCGCGTGCACATGGCCAAGATGCTGGTCAAGGGCGGCAACGTGCTGCTTCTGGATGAACCGACCAACGATCTTGATGTGGAAACCCTGCGCGCGCTTGAGGAAGCGCTGGAAAGCTTCGCCGGCTGCGCCGTGGTGATCAGCCACGATCGCTTCTTCCTCGACCGGCTGGCCACGCACATATTGGCGTTCGAAGGTGACAGCCATGTTGAGTGGTTCGAAGGCAATTTCCAGATGTATGAGGACGACAAGCGCCGCCGGCTGGGCGATGCGGCCGACCGCCCGCACGCGCTGACATATAAAAAGCTGACGCGTTGAACTGCGTTCTTGACGCACCCCCTAATGTAACTACATAATCAAGTGGAGATCGAGTTCGACGAGGCCAAGCGTGAACAGACGCTGGCCATTCGTGGCCTCGATTTTCGCGACGCACCCCGGCTCTTTGCCGGGACCAGCGTGACATTGCTCGACGACCGCCGCGACTATGGCGAGGTCCGCTACCTCAGCTACGGTTGGATTGGTTCTTTGGCTGTGGCGTTGGTCTGGACACCTCGGGGAGCGCGCAGGCGTATCATCTCGATGCGCCGCATGCATGAGGAGGAAGCCCGCGATGTCGGATTGGCAAGACCCCGATGACGCACCAGTCATCAACAGCAAGATCGCCGAACGCGGCGAATGGCGCGTGGATGGCAAGGTCGTAAGGCCAGCGACCGGCACGTTCCGCCGCGCCGGCCGTCCGCCGCTGGGCGATCGACCCAAGCAGCAGGTGACTCTGCGCCTTGATGCAGATGTCCTGGAACGATTCCGCGCTGATGGGCCAGGCTGGCAAAGCCGCATCAATGCGGCGCTGCGGGCAACAATTGGCTAATTCGGTTCTGCCGGGAATTATGAAATCCTGATCCCCGGTTGATTGTGCCTCGGCCATGCGGAAGTTCCGCCAATCAACGTCACTCATGGCGCCGCCCACGCGCCCGCCCAACCAGCCTCGGCGCGGAACAGCGCCCGCCGGTG
>DAITMD010000388.1:0-2112 GCA_036835345.1 Sandarakinorhabdus sp.
ACCGAGCCATCGAGGCCGGGGATGCCGAGACGGGCGTGACCATCATGCAGATGGACGCGGGGCTGGACACCGGCGACATGCTGCTGGTCGAACGCCTGGCCATCGCGCCCGGCGACACCACCGGCAGCCTGCACGATCGCCTGGCCGCGCTGGGTGGCCGCCTGATTGTGGAAGCGCTGGAGCTGGCCGCTTGCGGCGGGCTGAGACCCGAAAAACAGCCCGCCGAGGGTGTGACCTATGCGCACAAGATTGAGAAGGCCGAGGCGGCCATTCACTGGTCGCTGTCGGCAGCAATGATCGAGCGCCGCGTGCGCGCCTTCAACCCGTTTCCGGGTGCGGCCACTGCACTGGCCGGCGAGGCGATCAAGGTCTGGGCTGCCCGCGTCGAAGCGGACAACGCCGCTGGCGTGCCCGGACAGGTGCTCGCCGCCGGGATTGACGGCATCCGTGTGCAGACCGGTGACGGCGTGCTGTTGCTCACCGACCTTCAGCGCGCGGGCGGCAAGCGCCTGCCGGCCGGGGAGTTTTTGCGTGGTTTCGCACTGGCGCCCGGTCAGGCGCTGGACGCGGCGACGTCCCAGGTCGCGAACTGATGTTCTTTCTGGCCGAGCACCGCCGCCACGCCGAATTCATGGAAGGCGTGCGCGACCAGGCCGGTGCCGCCATGGGCATCGCCGCCTGGGGCCTGATGACCGGCGTGGCCATGGTGAAGTCGGGGCTGTCGGTGATCGAGGCCCTGCTCATGACGCTGATCGTGTTCGCCGGCAGTGCCCAGCTCGCGGCCGTGCCCATGATCGCCGCCGGTGCGCCGATGTGGGTGATCCTGGCGGCGGCGTTCTGCGTCAATCTGCGCTTCGTGGTGTTCTCCATCCACCTGCGCCCGTACATGATGCACCTGCCGCGCTGGAAACGGCTGGCCACCGGCTACGTCACCGGCGACCTGACCTATGTCTACTTCGTGCGGCGCTATCCGCACGCCGCCACCGACGCCGATGGCATCGCCCGCCAGCAGGCTTACCTCTCGGGCAACTGCGCGGTGAACTACGTAGCCTGGATCAGCGCCAGCGTGGTGGGCGTGGTGCTGGCCAATGCCATCCCGACCGCCTGGGGCCTGGGGTTCGCGGGCATCCTGGCTTTGCTGGGCCTGCTGAGTTCACTCGCCACCTCGCCATTGCGCATCGTCTCGGCCGGTATCGCCGGCGCGGCGGCGGTGGCCGCCTGGGCCTTGCCGCTCAAGCTCAACATCGTGGTGGCCATCGCCAGTGCGGTGGCGATCTGCCTGGTGATCGAGAAGGCCTCGCCGCCGCCGACCGGAGCCCGGCATGTTTGATGTGGATCCCTGGACCCTGCTGACCATCGTTGGCATGGGCGGCATCACGGTGCTTACGCGGGGTTTCTTCTTCATTTCCAGCAAGCCCTGGACGCTGCCGCACTGGGCGCAACGCGGCCTGCAGTACGCGCCCATTGCGGCCCTGTCGGCGGTGGTGGTGCCGGAGATCGTGATGTCGCAGGGGGAGCTGATACAGACCTGGCGGGATGCGCGGCTGTTTGCCGCCGCGGCCGGTGCGGCCTGGTTCTTCTGGAAGCGCAGTGTGCTGGGCACCATCGTGGCGGGCATGGCGGTCTACCTGCCGCTGCACATTGGCCTGGGCTGGTGAGGCGTTCAGCGGTGCCAGCCTGAACGTGGGCTGTCGGCGGTTTCCTACAATCCCGATGTCAGACCCCGCTGGCCTCGGCCGTTCGGGGGGTTGTTCACTGCCACGGGACCCGCCATGCCATTCATCCGCTTCACCGACCTCTGCACCAACGGCCAAGCCAAGGGCCAGCGCGTCTTTATCCGCGCCGATCTCAACGTCCCCCAGGACGACGAAGGAAAGATCACCGAAGACACCCGCATCCGCGCCAGCATCCCCGCCATCCAGATGGCGCTGGACGCCGGTGCCGCTGTCATGGTGACCAGCCACCTGGGTCGCCCCACCGAAGGCGAATTCAAACCGGAAGACTCGCTCGCCCCCGTCGCCGCCCGCATGGGCCAGCTGATGGACCGCCACATCCGTGTGGTCGCCAACTGGGTCGATGGTGACTTCTCCGTCGCGCCCGGCGAAGTCGTCA
>DAITMD010000389.1:0-2101 GCA_036835345.1 Sandarakinorhabdus sp.
TTGACGATCTGCGCCAGGCGGTGGCTGCAGCCAACAGCAACGTGGCGGTGGGCAGCATCACTGGCGGCCCAAGCAATTTCACGCTGGAGGCATCGGGCAATCTGGAGAAGCCGGAGGAGTTCGCCAACATCATCGTTGCCACGAGAAACGGCCTGCCGGTGCGGGTGAGCGACGTGGCGCAGGTGATCAGCAGTTATGAACGGCTGCGCGGCGGCGCCAAGTTCAATGGCGAACCGTCGCTGACCATCGCGATCACTCGCCAGCCGGGCGCCAATGTCGTCAAACTGGTCGATAATGTCCGCAGCGTGCTGCCGGCGGTGCGCGATGCCATGCCGCCAACGGTGACGATCGCCGAAATCGTCGATCGGTCGGAATCGGTGCGTGAAAGCGTGTTCGACGCACAGGCCACGCTGGTCGGCACGGCGTTGCTGGTGGTGCTGGTGATTTATCTGGTGCTGGGCGATGCGCGGGCGACGGCCATTCCGGCGGTGGTGCTGCCGGTGGCCGCTATTGGCACCTTTGCCGGCATGTATTTCTTCAACTTCAATCTCGACAATCTGTCGCTGCTGGCTCTCACGCTGGCAACCGGGTTCGTGGTCGATGATGCGATCGTCGTGCTGGAGAATATTGTTCGCCACACGGAAGACGGTGAGGAACCGCGCAGTGCGGCCGTGACCGGCGCCAACGAAATTGCGTTTACCGTGCTGTCCATTTCCGTCAGCCTGGTGGCGGTGTTCATCCCGCTGCTGTTCATGGGCGGCATCATTGGCCGGCTGTTCTTCGAATTTGCCGTGACCATGACGATTGCTATCGCGGTGTCGGCGGTGTTGTCGCTCACGCTCATTCCGATGATTGCCGCGCGCATCCTGAAATCAGGCCATCAGGAACCGGGCCGGGTGGCGCGCATCACCACGGCCGCTTTCAGCCGGCTCACCGATCGGTATATGCAGGCCTTTGACTGGACGCTGCAGCATCGCAAGCTGGTCGGCGGATTGACTATGGTCTCCATCGGCGTGGCAATCTGGGGCTTCAGTGTGGTGCCGAAAGGCTTTTTCCCCACCGAGGACACCGGGACCATCTTCTTTGGCACCGAAGGCGCCACCGACATCGGGTATGACGAGATGGTCAAGAAGCAGGATGAGGCAGCAAAGATCGTGCTGGCCGATCCGGCGGTGGCCAGGGTCAATTCGATCATCGGCGGCGGCGATGCCAACCGCGGCCGCATGTTCGCACCCCTGAAGCCGCGGTCTGAGCGGGATTCGATCGAGGAGGTGCAGGCCCGCCTGCGCAAGGCAACGTCTGGCATACCGGGCTTTGCGGCGTTTCCTAACGTGCCGCAGAACCTCAATCTTGGCGGCCGTCCCAGCCCGACCAACTATCAGTATACGATCTCGGCTGTGGACAAGGACGAGCTTTATGCGTTCGCGCCGCGGCTGGAGCAGGCAATGCGGCAAATCCCCGGTTTCCTGGATGTGAACAGCGATTATCAACGCGGCGCGCGGCAGGCTTTCGTGGATGTTGATCGCGACGCGGCGGCCCGTCTGGGGGTGCCGGTTGATGCCGTGCGCCGGGTGCTGCTGGCCGCCTATGGCAATCAGCAGATCAGCCGGATTTACAGCGATGCCGACGATTATCAGGTGATCATGGAAATTGATCCAAGGGCGCAGGTGAATGCCGACATGATCGGGCAGCTGACCGTTCGCGGCTCGGCCGGCTCGCTGGTGCCCTTGTCGGCGGTGACCAGCCTGCGGGTGGAGGGCGCGCCGCTGACGGTTTCGCACCAGAGCCAGCTGCCGGCGGTCACAATTTCCTTCAACCTCACGCCCGATCTGGCGTTGAGCCAGGCCAAGCCGCTGATTGAAAAGGCTGCTGCCGACATTGGCCAGCCGGCGGCGGTGGCCGGCGCGCTTGGCGGCAATGCGCAGCAGTTTGAATCCAGCACCAAATCGATGCCGATCCTGTTCCTGGCGGCGATCATCGTCATTTATATCGTGCTGGGCGTGCTGTATGAAAGTTTTGTCCATCCGGTGACCATTTTGTCAGGTCTGCCGGCCGCCGGTATCGGCGCGGTGGCCTTTTTGTGGCTGTTCGGCATGCCTTT
>DAITMD010000390.1:0-2089 GCA_036835345.1 Sandarakinorhabdus sp.
CGTGCCCTTCGCGCCCGACAGGCGGAAGTGGAACCACTGGGCGAATTCGCTGTGGGCGTCCTTGCGCAGCGACAGGGTGATGGCGTCCGGCCCTTCGATACGGTCCACCACGATATTGCCGGAATCGAACCCGGCATCGATGCATATCATTTGAGCAGTTTTTCCTTCACCTTCACCGTTTTGCCGCTTTCACCCGGAAAGCCGATCAGCATGGCCCGCGCCAGCCGGCCAAGGGTGGCGCCCGCCTGTTCCTGCTTCACCGTTTCGGCGGCGCGGCCTTCCCACTGCACAGTGCCGTCGCCGGCCAGCCTGATCTGCAGGTTGAGCGAGGTCTGCACCAGTGTGCGGGTGCTGCCGCCGCCCACCGGGAAGCTGGCGCCGCCGCCCACGCCCACGTTGCGGCCACCGGTGCCGCCGCCGATGCCGATCGAAAACGGCGAACGCCGCCGTTCCGTGCTGCTTTGCGCGGCAACGCGCGGGGTGGCGGTGAGTTCGGCCGGCGTGCCAGCTTCCACCAGCTTGAAGCCGGCGCGGGTCAATTCCGCGGCGATGGTGCCGGCCCACGCCTGATATTGCAGGCTGCTGGCGTCCGCGTCTGGCGGCGGCACCACCGTGATGCTGCGCCCGGCCAGCGGCTGGCCCAGGTGGAAGCGCGTTACCTCGATATCCTTGGCGGCGGCGCTGGCCCCGGCCAGCAGCAGCGCGGCGGCGACGGCGAGTGGACGGATATGGGCATTCATGGTCAGCATCCTTGTCGAAAGCCGGATGGCAGATGATACGCATCTGGTGGCACGCCGGTTGCCGGGCCGCAAGCGCGGTTGACAAAGCCCGGCGGCTCCCTTAGCGGCTGCGCTTCGTTTTCATCCAACACCATCTTCGGAAGCCGTCATGAAGATCCGCAACAGCTTGAAGAGCCTGAAGGGCCGCCACCGCGATTGCCAGGTGGTGCGCCGCCATGGCCGCACCTATGTGATCAACAAGACCAACCGCCGTTTCAAGGCCCGCCAGGGCTGAAGCCGCTGTGCGCTGCCCCGGCAGCGCGATGGTTCAATCAAGCCCCCGCCCGAACGGCGGGGGTTTTGCTGTTTCCTGAAGGTGCGCGCATGAAGGCAGTGGTCTTCGATGTCGGCAATGTCCTCTATGGGTGGGACATTCGCGCGCTCTACGCCAGGCTGATCGATGATCCGGCGCGGCTAGACTGGTTCTGCAGCCATGTGGTCACCCCGGAATGGCATTTTCAGCATGATGCCGGGCGGCCATTTGCCGAAACCAGCGCCGAACTGATCGCGCGCTTTCCCGCCGAGGCCGATCTGATCCGCGCCTTTGGCCCGCGCTTTGGCGAGACAATCCTTGGCGAAGTGCCGGGCATGGCGGCGCTGCTGCACGGCTTGGCAGCGCGCCATGTACCGATGTTCGGCATCACCAATTTCAGCCACGAATTCTGGTTGGGTTTTCGGCCGGGCGCGCGTTTGATCGATCTTTTGCGCGATGTGGTCGTGTCCGGCGCGGTGCGGCTGACCAAGCCTGACCCGGCGATTTATGCGTTGGCGCTGGAACGCTTCGGCCTGAACGAAGGCGACGCGATTTTCGTGGACGATCGCGCCGAAAATGTGCTGGCGGCCGAGCAGAACGGCTTTGCCGGCCATTTGTTCGATGGGGCTGGTGGCCTTTCTGCGCGGTTGCAACAGGCCGGCTTGCTTTAATGCCCCTTCAGTTCATCGCCGGTCAGCCGCACCACATGCACCACGTTGGTGGTGCCTGGCGTTGAAAACGGCACCCCGGCGATCAGCACCAGCGGATCGCCGGCATGGGCCAGACCGGCGCGCAGGGCCATGCGCTTGGATTTGGCGACCATCTCTTCAAAACTGGTCACATCGCGGGTGACGATGGCGTGCACGCCCCACACCAGCGCCATGCGCCGCGCGGTGGCCTGCGACGGGGTGAGGCACAGCACCGGAATGGCGGCGCGTTCGCGGGCCACGCGCCGGGCCGTCGATCCCGAAATGGTGAAGCACACCAGCGCGCGGGCACCCACGGTGCGGCCGATTTCCGCTGCCGCCGCCGTGATCGCCGAAGCCGTCGAGCGGCC
>DAITMD010000391.1:0-2081 GCA_036835345.1 Sandarakinorhabdus sp.
TTGGGTTCCTCAAGCGTCAGTGCACCGTTGATGGTGGCAGACTGGATCACCTCCAACGGAGCAAAGCCGGCCTCGCGCAGCAGTTCCAGCTCAAGGATATAGCCGAAACCCCACGTCTGCCAGATGAAGCCGGGATCGGAACCGGTGGTGACGCGCCCACCGATATTCTTGTAATCATTCACCAACTTCATATAGCGCGTGTAAAATCTGCGCCATTCATATTCGCGCTCGGACGTCCAGTCGAAGAAATAGCTGCCGTGGTTGTCGCGGTTCGATTCAAAGAAGCTCGTCAAGCTGGGCAGCGTATATTCGTTGTGCCATTCCGCCCGCTTGGCCCGCATCAGATCGCGGCTGGCGCTATAGATATTGAAGGTGGGATCGAACACCACGCCGCTGGCCTTCTGCCCCTGCAGATAATCCTGCCACTCCGGCCCGCCCGGTTCGTGGATCTGGTCCCAGATTTCGGCGATGCCGCCAAAGCGCTTTTGCTCATCGTTGAAATTATAGTCGGCGGGCGTGTCCTGCACGCGGCGGCCGTCCAGAAGGCTTTCAAAATGCCCGTAAAAATGGGTGATGGTGCCCAGCCCGGCGGCGGCGGCATCGCGGGCGTTGAACTCGGCGATGTTGTTCTGCGAAAGATGCGCCACCGTGCCCAGGCCCAGCTTTTTCGCCTCGGCGATGGCGGCGCGGTCGATTGCCGGGGTTTCATCGCCGCGGTTGAAGAACTTGATGCCGTCAACGCCAACCGAGGCTGCCCAGCGCACCCATTCGCGGGCCTTTTCAGGCGTTTGCACCCGCCCGCCCTTCCAGCCGGCCGACGCGCCGGAACCCAGCGTCTGATACACATAAAGGCGCGGCGCCATGATCTCGCCGGCCGCGCTGCGCTTCTTGTCGGCCAGCGCGCGGGCGGTGTCGCCGCCAAAGAACGACACGCCGCGCACCGTCGTCACCCCATGCGCCAGCCACAGTTTCCAGGCGTAATCCGGGCTGTTCATCTTGTCGGGATCGCCCTGATGGCCGTGCATGTCCACGAAACCGGGCAGCACAACCATGCCGGTGGCGTCGATCTCCCGCGTCGGATTGGCGGGCGCCCGGCCCGCTTTCATCGGCAGGCCGGGCGTGCCGGCGCTACGAATATCGGTGATTTTTCCGCCGCTTATGATGATATCGGCCGGGCCATAGGGCGGCCCGCCATTGCCGGTGATGATGGTGGCGCCCCTGATCACCAGCGTTTCATAAGGCCCTGCCGCCAGCGCCGGATCGCGCGGGGCAGATGGCTTCATCTGGGCGGCGGCAGCACTGGCCAGCACCAAAGCCGCTGCAAACAGGCAGTTCTTCATGTTTCCCCCAATTTGCCCGCAGCATAGACGGCTGGGTCGGCAGCGGCTAGCTTGGCATTATGCACTGGGCGGCGGCACTTATCGGTTATCTTTTGGGGGCGATCCCCTTTGGCCTGCTGCTCACCAAAGCCATCGGCATCGATATCCGTCAGGTGGGCAGCGGCAACATCGGCAGCACCAACGTGCTGCGCACCGGCAACAAGGGGCTGGCGGCGGCCACCTTGTTGCTGGACGCTGGCAAGGGGGTGGCAGCGGTGGCCATCGGGCGGTATCTGGGCGGCGAAATGGCCGGGATCGTGGCCGGCACCGCCGCGTTCATCGGCCACTGCTTTCCTATCTGGCTGAAATTTCGTGGAGGAAAGGGCGTGGCGACCATTTTGGGCGTCACGTTGGCCGCTGCCCCGCTGGCCGGAGCCGCCGCGCTGGCGGTGTGGCTGGGCGGCGCGCTGCTCACCCGCTACTCAAGCGTTGGCGGCATGCTGGCGGCGCTGGCCTGCGCGGGCGCGGCGTGGTGGCTGGCCGGGCCGGCGTGGGGCGCGCATCTGGCCGGCATGGCGGCGCTGCTGATCTTCATGCACCGGGACAATATCGCCCGGCTGCGCGCCGGCACGGAGTCCAAGATCGGGCAAAAATCCGCGTGATCGCCGATGCCGTTTCGCGGTTGAGGCTCATCCGCACCGATAGCATCGGCCCGGTCACCTATCGGCAACTCGTCGCCCGTTTCGGCAGCGCGCAGGCGGC
>DAITMD010000392.1:0-2077 GCA_036835345.1 Sandarakinorhabdus sp.
CCGCATCCTCGCACTGCTGGGCGCGCAGCTTCAGATCGGCGGCGCTGATGTCGGTCGGATCATCGATGTCGGGATCGGGCAGGGCGCCGGCGGCGATCCGGTCTTGCGGCGCGAGCCCGGCATAGGGATCTTCCGGGGCCAGCCGCGCCATGGCCACGGCGCGCTGGGCCGCTTCGGAAAGAGCGGCGGTCGTGAGATCGGAGGAGGAGACGCTGGCCGAACGCTGGCCCACGAACACGCGCAGGCCCACTTCCTCGCCCTCGGCGCGGCCGATATCCTCCAGACTGCCAAGGCGCACCGTGACGTGCGATGCGCCGTCGCCCACATAAACGGCATCGGCGGCATCGGCCCCGGCAGCACGGGCAGCGGCCAGCGCGGCATCAAGGCGGGTAAGGGCGGCATCGGGACTGAGCATGGCGCCAGATGTAGGGGGGCGCTGCGGCGCTGTCACGCCCCGATCTGGTGAACCAGGTGGCGCGGCGTTTTGTCGGTTTCATGCAATTCCAGCGCCGGGCGCTGTGGCAATTGATGGCCATGGGGCGCTGGTGCCGGGTGGGCTAGCTGGTGCTTGCAGCGAGGGTGCGCGCGGGCCTGTCTCCAACTCGGGACAGGCCCGCAGCTTTGCGAAGGGCCCGGCAAAGACGCTCCGCAGCTTTGTGGAGGGCCTCAGGCCATCCCTACCGCCGCACAGGCCGCCGCCCATAGCGCGCCCGATAGGCGATTCGCCCGGAACAGCAGCAGCGCATTGGCCGGCCCGGTATCGGCCAGCCGCCACACCTGCCAGCCCAGGTGCAGCGCCAGCGGCAGCAGCGCCAGCACGGCCAGCGCCTGCCCCGCCGCCAGCCACAGTGCCGCCGCCCACAGGATCAGCGCCAGCGCATAAAATCCCGCCACCCCGGCGCGGGCACGCGGCCCCAGTGCGCGGGCCGAGCTTTTGATGCCGGCCAGCGCATCATCCTCGATATCCTGCAGCGCATAGATGGTATCGTAACCCAGCGTCCACGCGATGCCGCCGGCCCACAGCAGCAGCATCGGTTCGGCCGGCTGCGCCACCGCCGCCCAGCCAATCAGCGCGCCCCAGTTGAAGGTGAGGCCCAGCCACGCCTGCGGCCACCAGGTGATGCGCTTCATGAACGGATAGGCCGCCACCGGGATCAGGCTGGCCAGCGCGATGGCCTGCGCCAGTGGCCGCAGTTGCAGCAGCACGATCAGGCCGATGAGCGACAGGGCGATGGCAAAGGCCAGCGCCGCCTTCACGCTGATCTGCCCGGATGCCACCGGGCGGGCGCGGGTGCGCTCCACCTTGGCGTCCAGATCGCGGTCCACAATGTCGTTCCACACGCAGCCGGCACCGCGCATCACCGCGCTGCCAATCGCGAACCACGCGATCAGCCACGGCGCGCGCGCCAGCCCGCCGGCCAGCGCCAGGCCGGCGATGCACGGCCACAGCAGCAGCCAGGTGCCGGCGGGCCGATCCAGCCGCGCCAGCCGGGCATAGGCCTGGACACGCGCCGGCAGCCGGTCGATCCAGCTGCTCACGGCATCTGGCGTTGCAGGAGGCGGCAGCGTAACCACGTCTCCATGAGCGAAACTGACCGCAGCTTGTCAACCACGCCGCGCCTGTTCGTGGGCGATGCGCTGGCAGCGGGGGCGGGCATCACCCTGCCGCCGCCGCAATCCCATTATCTGGGCAGCGTGATGCGCCGGCAGGCGGGCGACATGGTGCGGCTGTTCAACGGCCGCGACGGCGAATGGGCGGCGCGGGTGACCAGCGTGGCGAAAAAATCGGTGGCGCTGGTGGCGGAGCATCAGTCCGCGCCGCAGGAGCTTGTGCCCGATCTGTGGCTGTGCGCCGCGCCGCTGAAAAAGGGCCGCATCGACTGGCTGGTGGAAAAGGCCTGCGAACTGGGCGTCGCGCGGCTGGTGCTGGTGACGACGCAGCGCACCGTGGTGGAGCGGCCCAATCTGGATCGGCTGAGCGCGCATCTGGTGGAAGCCGCCGAGCAGAGCGGGCGCACCGCCGTGCCGGCCATGGCCGAGCCGGTGACGCTGGAGCGGCTGCTGCACGACTGGCCGC
>DAITMD010000393.1:0-2074 GCA_036835345.1 Sandarakinorhabdus sp.
CTGTTCGCGGATCCACTGCCAGATGATCCGGGTCATTTCATCCCCGTCCAGTTCAACAACGGGGTTTTCGACCTTGATCTTGGGCATCTGGCGCTTCCTGCATCTGCTGCGGCGTGTTGGCAGCTTCTAGGGGGCAGGGGGCGCGCCGGTCAATCGCTGGCAGCCCCACCCAGTTTTTCCGATAGCGCCGCCAGATTGTCCAGCGGTTGTGCAAGACTGCCCAGATGCGGCGGGCCAAAGCCTTCGCGGCCGATATGATCCAACAGTGCGGTGAGCGGCTGCCAGTAATCATTGCCGCCCAGCAGCCAGATCGGCTTGTCGTGAATGCCCAGTTCGCGCCAGGTCAGGCTTTCGAACAGTTCGTCCAGCGTGCCGATGCTGCCGGGCAGGGCAATGATGGCATCGCTCAGCCGGTGCATCAGCGCCTTCCTCTCGTGCAGCGTTTCCACCACGTGCAACGCGTCCAGACCGTCCTGCGCGATTTCGGTGGTCATAAGCAGGCGCGGGATCACACCAATCACCCGCCCGCCGCCCGCCATGCAGGCCCGCGCCGCCGCGCCCATCAGGCCCACCCGTCCGCCGCCATAGACCAGCGTGACACCGCGCGTCGCACACAGGCGGCCCAGCCCGTCCGCCAGCGCGGCATGGGCAGGATCATGGCCGGGGCGCGAACCACAGAACAGCAGCAGGGATGTGATCATCGCTGGCCTGTGGCTTAAAGTCAGGGCGTGTGCAATCAGCGGTGAATTGCCAAGCGCCGTATGACAGGGGTAAAGCAGCCGGCATGACCGATCCCGACAAGCCGATTTCGCCGCTGCCGGTAGCCGAGCCAGAGCCCGTGCTGGCGCCGCTGGAATCCGAACTGCCGCCGCCGCCGGCTCTGCCCGCTGGCCCACTGCCCCTGGTGCCGGGGGAATCGGCCAAGTATCGCCTGCCCGACATGCACCCCGAAGGCCGCAAGTTTCTGGGGCTGGCGCTGCTGGCGGTGCTGCTGGCCGGCGCCTGGCTGCAATGGACGGCGCTCAGCTTTGTGCTGCTGGGCGTGGCGGTGTGGGTGGCGGCCTTCTTCCGCGATCCGGTGCGCGTCACGCCGCTGGGCGAGGGGCTGATCGTCACGCCGGCCGACGGCCTGGTCAGCCTGATCACCAACGTGGAGGTGCCGCGCCAGCTGGTGGGCGAAGGCGGCCTGCCCGCGGGCATGGTCACCCGCGTCACGGTGTTCATGAATATATTCGATGTGCACATCAACCGCGCGCCGATTGCCGGGCGTATCACCCGCATCGTCTATGTGCCGGGCAAGTTCCTGAATGCCGATCTGGACAAGGCCAGCGAGGAGAACGAGCGGCAATATTTCGTCATGGAAGACGCGGCCGGCACCCGCGTTGCCTTCACCCAGATCGCCGGGCTGGTGGCGCGGCGGATCATGAAGTGGGTGGAGGTGGGCCAGCCGCTGAAGGTTGGCGAGCGCTTTGGCCTCATCCGCTTCGGCAGCCGCGTGGATGTGTTCCTGCCGCCCGGATATGTGCCGGCCGTTGCCGTGGGGCAGCGCGCCATCGCCGGGGAAACCGTGCTGGCGGTCAAGGGCCGGCCGGTGATGGACGGGGCGCAATCCCAGTGAACCAGGACGCACCGCGCCGGCGCGGCATTCCGCTGCGCGCGCTGGTGCCCAATGCCGTTACCGTGCTAGCCCTGTGCTTCGGCCTGACCGGCGTGCGCTTTGCCATTGGCGGCGAATGGGAAAAGGCGGTTGGCGCCATATTGGTGGCCGGCGTGCTGGACGGGATTGATGGCCGCATTGCCCGCCTGCTGAAAGGCACCAGCCGCTTTGGTGCCGAACTGGATTCGCTTTCGGATGTGACGGCGTTCGGTGTGGCACCGGCGCTGGTGCTGTATCTGTGGGCCTTGCAGCACCTGCCGGGCCGGCTGGGCTGGGTGATCGCGCTGTCGCACGCCATTGCCTGCGCGCTCAGGCTGGCACGGTTCAACGCGCAGATTGATGCCGATGAAGGCCCGCACAAGAAATTGGGCTATCTCACCGGTGTGCCGGCCCCGGTGGCGGCTGGCCTCACATTTG
>DAITMD010000394.1:0-2069 GCA_036835345.1 Sandarakinorhabdus sp.
GGCCGTTGCTCCTGTTCGGCTGCCAGAACCCGGGTTCAGTCCCCCCGTCCCGGCTGGTGGGCAGCAAGAAGCGGGCCATTCGCCACTCCCCCGGCGAATTGCAGGCGCTTCGCAGCCATGGTCGGCCCGGCGCCGGCAAGGCCTTGCCGCTCCAGCGGCAACCCCTTGCCGGTTCCGGGTCGCCCTAACTGGCGCTTCAGGGTTTCATGCGCTGTTGGCACGCCCCTTGCTTGGCCAGCGGCATGATCAATCTCATCACCTCCGCGCTCGGCCTGTCCGTTTCTGCACTGCAACTGCGCAGCCAGCGGCTG
Source organism: Sandarakinorhabdus sp. (assembly GCA_036835345.1). Taxonomy (GTDB): domain Bacteria; phylum Pseudomonadota; class Alphaproteobacteria; order Sphingomonadales; family Sphingomonadaceae; genus Sandarakinorhabdus. The sequence goes on from DAITMD010000394.1 coordinate 312, forward strand.
GACGTGATTGCCGGCAACATCGCCAACGCCGCCACCCCCGGTTACAAGGCCCGCGATCTGGATGCAGACGCTGTGCTGGCAAAGCTGGCCAGCGCCAAAGACACCGGCTTCGGCAGCGAATTGTCCGGCGCCACCCTCAAATATCGCGCCGCCCTGCAGCCCAGCCTGGATGGCAACACCGTGGAACTGGCCACCGAACAGGCGGCCTTTGCCGAAAACGCGCTGAAATATCAGGCCAGCCTGGGCTTTCTGACCGGCCGGATTCAAACAATCATGAGCGCGCTGAAGGGCGGCGAGTGATGAAGCCGCCCACGCTTTCCACCTTCGATATCGCCGGCCGCGCCATGGCTGCGCAGCTGGTGCGGATGAACGCTATCGCATCAAACCTGGCAAATGCCGGCGGCGTGGCCGGCAGCGAACAAGGGGCCTATCGCGCGCTGAAACCCGTTTTCCAGACCCGCTATGATGGCGCTGCCGCCACCGTGGATGTGGCCCGCATGGCCCGCACCGGCACGCCCGAAAAACGCCTCGATCCGCAGCACCCGCTGGCCGATGCCAGCGGCCATGTGTGGGCCGCGGCAGTCGATCCCAATCAGGAGATGGTCGAAATGGTCGAAACAGCCCGGCACTATGCCAACAATGTCGAGGTGCTCAGCACCGCGCGCAGCCTGGCGCAGGACACGCTGAGGCTCGGGAAATGAGCAGCATAAGCGCACTCCCCGCCGGCATCCCGGCCGCGCAGCCAGCGCAGACGCGTGAGCCAAAATCCACGCTAGGGCAGAGCGATTTTCTGCAGCTGCTCACCGCACAGCTGAAGAATCAGGACCCGACCAAGCCGGTCGATAACCTGCAATATGTGCAGCAGATGGCGATGTTCTCGCAGATTGCCGCCACCACCGACACCAACACCCAGCTGACCGGCATTGCCGAGCGGCTGGACCGGCTGATCGCGCTATCCACACCCCAGACCAGCACAGGAGCCTGAGCCATGGCCTTCTACACCGCCTTCTCCGGCCTGGCCGGCGCGCAGACCGAAATGGCAACCATTGCCAACAATATCGCCAACGTCGGCACCGGCGGCTTCAAGCGCAGCCGCGTGGCCTTTGGCGACATCATTTCCACATCGCCGCTGCAGAACCCCAACCGCATCGTTGGATCAGGCACCACGGTGCGTTCGATCACCCAGCAGTTTCAGCAGGGGCCAACCGAAACCAGCACCAGCGCGCTGGATCTGGCGCTGGCCGGCCAGGGATTTTTCGTGGTGAAATCCGGCGTCGGCGGGGTGCAGACCAATTTCACCCGCGCCGGCAGCTTCGCCGTTACTGCCGACCGCTTTATTGTGGACACGCAGGGCCGCAACCTGCAGGTGTTTCCCACCACCACCGATGGCGCGGTGCAGACCACCGCCTTGTCATCCACGGTGCCGGCGCGGCTGCCGCTGTCGTCGGGCGCGCCGCAGGCCACCAGCAATATCAACATCACGGCCAACCTGCCTTCGGATGCGCCGATCATCGCCGACCGGCCGATCTACACCCCGCTCAACCCCTATGTGTTCGACCGCAACGATCCGGCGACCTTCAACGCGAGCACTTCAACGACCGTGTATGACAGTCTGGGCAACCCGCTGGCCGCCACCATCTATTACGTGAAGGACAGCGCAGCGAGCGGGGGCGATCCTTTCCACCGCTGGACGGCCCGCGCCTTCGTGGGCAACACCGAACTCAACGTGGGCGGCACCCCCGGCGTCCCGCTGGAGTT
>DAITMD010000395.1:0-2050 GCA_036835345.1 Sandarakinorhabdus sp.
TGGTGGACACGCTGGATGAAACCGGGCGCGGTGCCGGCGGCTTTGGCTCCACCGGCATTCACACATGAATTTCACCACATGAATTTCTCCGACCTCGAGCTGGAACGCTATGCCCGGCATATCGTGCTGCCCGGCTTTGGCGGCGGCGGTCAGGCGGCGCTGAAGCGCGCCCGCGTGGCGGTGATCGGGGCCGGCGGGCTGGGCAGCCCCTGCCTCATGTATCTGGCTGCCGCCGGCGTGGGCCGGCTGACCATCATCGATGATGATGCGGTGGCGCTGTCCAACCTTCAGCGCCAGATCCTGTTCACCGCCGCCGATGTGGGCGCGATGAAAGCCGAAGCGGCGGCCACGCGGCTGCACGCGCTGAACCCCCATGTCGAAACCGTGGCGGTGCCGCTGCGGCTGGACGGCGACAATGTGGATGCGCTGCTGTCCGGCCATGATCTGATCATCGATGGCAGCGACAGTTTCGCCACGCGGCTGGCGGTCAGCGATGCGGCGCTGGCGCTGCGCGTGCCGCTGGTGTCGGGCGCGGTCGGGCCGCTGGACGGGCAGGTGGCGCTGTTCATCGGCCATGATCCGGCCCTGCCCTGCTATCGCTGCTTTGTGGGCAGCCCGGCCGATGATCCGGCGCGAAATTGCGCCGCCACCGGCGTGCTGGGCGCGCTGACCGGGGTGATCGGCAGCCTGATGGCATTGGAAGCGATGCGTGCGCTGAGCGGGCTGGGCACGGCCAGCGCCGGCACCATATTGCTGTTCGACGCCGGTTCAGGTGCAATGCGCAGGGTGGCGCTGGCCAAGGATCCGGCCTGCCCCGCCTGCGCCGCCGCATAGCTGCCGTATTTGAAAGATAACACACCGCCCGTGCCTGCCAAAACCCGCTCCTCCGGCCGCTCCAGACCGCCGCGCAACTGGCTTGCCGCGCTGCTGAAATGGGGGCTGGCCATCGGCCTGGCGCTGTTCCTGGCGCTGGCGGCGGCGGTGCTGATCGCCATGCAGTCGCTGCCCAGTTTCGATGCGATGAAGAAAAGCCCCAATGGTCAGCCGGTGGAAATCAAGGGCGATGATGGCACCGTGCTGGCCAGCTTCGGCCCCAGCTATGGCGAATGGCTGCCCTATGCCCAGATTCCGGCGACGATGACATCGGCGATGCTGGCGGTGGAGGATCGGCGTTACTGGTATCACCCCGGAATCGATCCCATCGGTATCGTGCGGTCGTTCGTGGTCAACACAGCGCGCGGCAACCGCGCGCAGGGCGCCTCCACCATCACCCAGCAACTGGCGCGCAACCTGTTCCTGACCGCATCGAAGGATTACACCCGCAAGCTGCGCGAAGTGGTGCTGGCGCTGGCGCTGGAGCGCAGATATTCCAAGGAAGCCATCCTGGAACTCTATCTCAACCGCGTCTATTTCGGCGGCGGCGCCTATGGTATCGATGCGGCCGCGCGCAAATTCTATGGCCACAGCGCCCGCCGGCTGAAGTTGGAGGAAGCGGCGATCATCGCCGGGCTGGTGAAGGCGCCGTCGCGCTTTTCGCCGTCGGCCGATGCCGAAGCCGCCCGCCGCCGCGCCGCCACGGTGATCGCCGTGATGCTCGATGCCGGCAGCATCACCCCAAGCGAGGCCGAAGCCGCCGATCCGCGGCTGGTGAAGTTCACCCCGCAGGCGCGCGCGGCCGGCGTGCGCTATTTCACCGATTGGGTGCTGAGCCAGCTTGATACGCTGACCGACGAGACCGCCGAGCCGCTGTCGGTGGAAACCACGCTCAGCCCCGAAGGCCAGCGCTGGGCCGAAGCCGCCATCAGGGCCGAAGCGCCTGAAGGCACGCAGGGCGCGCTGGTTTCACTGGCGCGCGATGGCGGTGTGAAAGCCATGGTGGGCGGCACCGATTATGTGCGGTCCAACTATAACCGGGCAATCACGGCGCGGCGTCAGCCGGGATCGGCGTTCAAATTCTTTGTTTATGCCGCCGCGCTGGAATCCGGCGTGACGCCCGATGATCCGATGGAAGACAGGCCGATCACCATCGGCAAATGGAGCCCACGCAACG
>DAITMD010000396.1:0-2014 GCA_036835345.1 Sandarakinorhabdus sp.
GATGCCCGACACCTATCTCGTCTGGAAATTCCTGCACATCACCGGGGTGGTGATGTTGATGGGCAACATCACCGTCACCGCCATCTGGAAATATTTCGCCGATCGCGATGGCCGGGCGCAGGTGCTTGGTTTTGCGCAGAAACTCATCACCTACACCGATTGGTCGATGACGGTGTGGGGCGTTGTGCTGACCATGGTGGGCGGCTATGGCCTTGCGATCCAGGGCCAATTTGATCTCACCCACGGCTGGCTGCTGTGGTCGCAGCTGTGTTTCGTCGCGGCCGGGCTGATCTGGATGGGGCTGATCGTGCCGATCCAGATCAAGAGCGCCCGGCTGGCGCGCGCGTTTGGCGATGGGCCTGTGCCTGATGCGTACAAGGCTTTGTCAAGAAAGTGGATTTTCTGGGGATTGGTGTCCACCGTGCCATTGGTGGCGGCCCTGTGGCTGATGATCGCCCGGCCGTTTTGAACGTTATGTTGCGCTAAAAAGACTCTTTGATGACGTTTTGATGACATTCTTGTTGCAATGCCGTGACAAAGGTCGCATCATCCTCCCATTGAATAGGGAGGTTCACGATGCGTATCTTGATGGCAGCGATGATTGCAGGGGTTCTGGCCGCTCCGGCTTTTGCCAGCGAACCGGGCTATGAGACATTCAGCGTCAGGGTGCCGACCGCCGATCTCGATCTGGCCACCGCCACCGGCCAGGCCCGGCTGGAAAAGCGCCTTGATGTGGCCGTGGGCCGCCTGTGCGGCATGCCGGTCTTCTTCACCCGTGAAGAGCTGGCCGATCTGCAGGCCTGCCGGGACGACGCGATGAAAGCCGCCGCGCCGCAGCTTGCTGCAGCCAAGGCACGGCAGGGCATTTCGGTGGCCTCAACCCGCTGAATTTTCTGAAGTTTGCGCTGGCCAGCCCCAGCGCGAATTGGCCGGCCGGGCATCATGCCCGCGCCGGCCTTTTTGTTCAGCGCAGATCGGCGTTGATGTGGTGGGCCGGCGCGGCCTCCGGGTGGGGGGAGGAGGCCGGCGCCGGCCAGCGGCGGGGGCGACGGCGGTGCCCGATCGGGGGAAAGGCACCTGTCTTTGGGGGAGGGACCGTCAGGCCCGCCTTGCTGAAACCTGAGTGCCAGAACCGGGCTGGCAGGTGAAACAAGGCGTCTTGGTCGCGGTCATCGCCAAAATCGATATGTTGCACGGGCCGGTGCCGCCGCTATGGAAGCGCTGGGGAATTTTCGGGAGCGTGCCGCCTTGTTCAAGAAGATCCTGATCGCCAATCGCGGTGAAATCGCCTGCCGGGTGATCCGCACCGCGCGCGCCATGGGCATCAAGACGGTTGCCGTCTATTCCGATGCGGATGCGCAGGCGCTGCACGTGCGCATGGCCGATGAAGCGGTCCACATCGGCCCCGCCCCGGCCGCGCAATCCTATCTTCTGGCCGACAAGATCATCGCGGCCTGCAAGGCCACCGGGGCGGAGGCCGTGCATCCCGGCTATGGCTTCCTGTCGGAACGCGCCGGCTTCGTGGAGGCGCTTGACCAGGCCGGCATCGCCTTCATCGGGCCGCCGGCCGCCGCCATCGCCGCCATGGGCGACAAGATCGAGAGCAAGCGCCGCGCCAAGGCCGCCGGGGTGAGCGTGGTGCCGGGTTTCGTCGGCGAGATCACCGGCACCGATCACGCCGTGGAGATTGCCGGCGGCATCGGCTACCCGGTGATGATGAAGGCATCGGCCGGCGGCGGCGGCAAGGGCATGCGGCTGGCGTGGAGCGAGGCCGACGTGCGCGAGGGCTTTGACAGCGTGCGCCGCGAGGCGCTGGCCAGTTTCGGCGACGACCGCGTGTTCATCGAAAAGTTCGTCGAACAGCCGCGCCACATCGAAATCCAGCTGATCGGCGACCGGCAGGGCAATATCCTCTACCTGAACGAGCGCGATTGTTCGATCCAGCGCCGCCACCAGAAAGTGGTGGAGGAAGCCCCCTCCCCCTTCGTCACCCCGGACATGCGTGAACGCATGG
>DAITMD010000397.1:0-2003 GCA_036835345.1 Sandarakinorhabdus sp.
CGGCGGCCAGCAAGGCGGCGGTCAGGAATAGGCTGCGGTTCATGTCGTCCCCTTCTTTGCTGCAATTCATGGCCTGCCGTTGCCAGCCCTGCAAGCCGGTTGGAAAGCGGCCTTCATTGGCGTAACCGATGGGCATGCCTTCAGGGGATCATCACATGCGCCTCATCATCAGCCTTGCAGCCCTCACGCTCGCCGCCCCGGTGGCCGCAGCCGATGCGCCGGCAGCGCCGCCCGCCGTGGTGCAGAAACTGTTGGATTGCCGCGGCATCACCGATGCGGCGCAGCGGCTGGCCTGCCTGGATGCCGGCGTCAGCGCGCTGGCCGGCGCGGTGGAGCGCCGCGACGTGGTGGTGGCCGACAAGGAGCAGTTGCAAAAGGCCCGGCGCGGCCTGTTCGGCATCACCCTGCCCAGTCTGGGCCTGTTCGGCGGGAAGGATGACGACAAGGGCGACAACGCCCCGATCAACGAGATCGAAGCCACCATCACCAGCGCGCGTCAGATCGCCAGCGGCAACTGGCGGCTGGTGCTGGATGATGGCGGCGTGTGGGTGCAGACCGAGCCGAAACGCATCGCCCGCGATCCGCGCAGCGGCATGAAGGTGCGAATCCGCCGCGCCGCCGTGGGCACATTCTTCGCCAACATCGATGGGCAGACGGCGATCCGCGTGCGCCGGGTGAACGAATAGATCAGGCCGCCGCGCGCAGCCAGCCGGTGATCGCATAGCGGCGATTGGGCACCGAACCGGTCACCATCGACACGCTGTGAAGCTGCGGCACGGCAAAAATGTCCAGGCTGCCCATGGCCGGCGCCACGCCGCGCACGCGGGCATCGCTGCCGTGGAACAGCAGCAGCCCGCCCCATTCCACCCGCCACACCGGGTTGAGGCTGAACACATAGGCGGCGCGGCGGTGCTTGCCGGGCACAGCATCATCATGTCCGGTCAGGAAATCGCCGGGGCCATAGGCGGTGGCCTGTCCGTCGGCAAAGGCGATGTCCTCGGCGCCGGTGATGGCGCGCAGCAGCCCAAGCACCGGCGCGCCCGAAAGAAACGCCGGCCAGCCGGCCACCAGCGTATCGCCCGCCGGCTGGTTGCCATCGGGCAGGCGCAGCGCCTCATAGCGATACTGGAATCCCTCGCGCGCGCCGGCCAGCACCGCCTGATCCAGTGCGGCGCGCTGATCCGCGGTCATCGCGGCGCGTGCCTGCCGCGGCAGATCGAACACCTTGTCGCCGCTGTTCAGCACCTGCACCCAGTCATCGCGCGACTTCAGTTCCGCCAGACAGGCCGCCGCCGCCGCTTCGCTCAGAAACGGCTGCAGCCGGACATGGCCATCAGCGGCATAGCGGGCACGCGCTGCCGCCACATCGATGCCGGCCGCCAGCGCCAGCCTCATTTGTTGCGGAACCAGCCGGTGATGGCGAAGCGGCCCAACGGCGCAAACGGCGGCACATGGCTGACATTGTGGCGCAGCGGCACCAGAAACAGGTTCATCGTGTTGAACCGCGGCATGAATCCCGCCGCGATATTGCCGCGTTCGTCCATGAAATTCAGATAGCCGCCCCAATCCGGCTTCCAGTCCTTGGCCAGGTTGAACACATAGGCCAGCCGCCGGCCTTCAACCTCCACCAGATCGTCATGATCGGTCAGGAAATGCCCGGCGGCATAGAGTGTGGCCTGCGCATCGGCCTTGATGATATCGGCATGGCCCGACACCTCGCGGGCGAAATCGATCACCGGCGCGCCGTTCACTTCCTCCAGCAGCCGGTAGAGCGGATGGCCGGGATGCCACTGCTGCTTGTAGGCCTCCACCAGCGGATACTGGCCATAAAGGAACGCAAAGCGCCCGGCGGCGGCGGCAGCAGCAGCGGCATTGCCCATCGCCGCCTTTTGCTCCGGACTTAGCGCGCGCATCTGTTCCACCCGCACATGCTGTCCGCCCGGCTGCCCATCGCCGGCCCAGGCCAGCCCGAACGGCGTCTGGTGCCGCAGCACCTGCCACAG
>DAITMD010000398.1:0-1998 GCA_036835345.1 Sandarakinorhabdus sp.
GGTGCCGGTGAGCCGCCGCGCCGAAGCCGCCGCGCTGGCCTGGGCGGCGCATGTGCCGGAGGGCAGCCGCTATCTGTTTCCCTCTGGCCGCAAGGGCGCGGCGTCGGCGCATCTGACGCGGCTGCGGTTGCACCAGCTGGTGAAGGCGCTGGCCGCCGATGCCGGCTTGCCGCCCGCGCGGATTTCGCCGCACGTGCTGCGCCATGCCTTTGCCACCCACCTGCTGGAAGGCGGCGCGGACCTGCGCATCGTGCAGACGCTGCTGGGCCACGCCGATATCGCCACCACGCAGATTTACACCCATGTGGCGGCGGCCACGTTGGTGGCGCTGGTGAACGCCAGGCATCCGCTGGCGGATGCGGCCACCTAGCCGCCAAGCATCCGCTTTCGGATGCAGGCAAGCTCCTCCCCTCTCAGGGGAGGTGGCGCCGCAGGCGACGGAGGGGTCGCGCCTGCGGACGCATGGGCGCACATCGCCCGCCTGCGAGCCCCCTCCGTCGCCTGCGGCGCCACCTCCCCCACAGGGGGAGGATCACAAAGAGCAGCATCCCGTTCTTGGCCCTGCCCAAGAAAAGATGAGGTTACGCCGCGCCCACGCCCCGGCTAAGCCGCCGCTCATGAGCAGCACCCCGACGATGTTCCGCCCCTTCACCCTGAACGGCCTTCACCTGCCCAACCGCATCGTGATGGCCCCGATGACGCGCAGCTTCTCGCCCGGCGGGCGCCCGCAGGAGAACGTGGCGGAATATTATCGCAAGCGCGCCGCCGGCGGGGTGGGCCTGATCATCACCGAAGGCACCGCCGTTGAACGGGTGGGCGCCGCCAATGATCCGAACGTGCCGCATTTCTTTGGCGATGCGCTGCCCGGCTGGGGCCAGGTGGTGCAGGCGGTGCACGGCGAGGCCGGCCGCATCGCGCCGCAGCTGTGGCACGTGGGCGCGCTGCCCAACCGCCGCAGCCCCAAGGGGGAGACGGCGGAAAGCCCGTCGGGCCTTTACATGCCGGGCAAGGAAAATGGCGTCGCCATGAGCGATGCCGATGTGGCCGATGCCATCGCGGCCTTTGCGCGCGCGGCGGCTGATGCCAAGCGGCTGGGCTTTGATGCGGTGGAGCTGCACGGTGCCCACGGCTATTTGATCGATCAGTTCTTCTGGGGCGAAACCAATCGCCGCAACGACAAATGGGGCGGTGACACGCTGCCGGAGCGGGCGCGCTTTGCCGCCGAGCTGCTGAAGGCGGTGCGCGGCGAAGTGGGGCCGGATTTCCCGGTGATCATCCGCCTGTCGCAGTGGAAGCAGCAGGATTTCGCCTTTCGTCTGGCGCCCACCCCTCAGGAACTGCTGGCGTGGCTGGCACCGCTCGCCGATGCCGGGGCGGATGCCTTCCACTGTTCGCAGCGCCGTTTCTGGGAGCCGGAGTTCCCGGAGATCGATGGCGACGAGGGCCTGAACTTTGCCGGTTGGGCGAAGAAATTGACGGGCAAGCCGACGATCACCGTGGGCAGCGTGGGGCTTTCCGGCGAGTTCGTGGCCGGCATGGGCGGCGAGGCGTCGCAGCCGGCCAGCCTGGACGGGCTGCTGGCCCGGCTGGAACGCGACGAATTTGATCTGGTGGCGGTGGGCCGGGCGCTGATCGTCGATCCGGATTGGGCGCTGAAGGTTGAGCGCGGGCAGTTTGGCGATCTAACCGATTATACCGCACAGGCGCTGGCAACATTGGTGTGAGGCGCGCCTGCTGCTAAGACCGCGGCATGACCGTTGATGAAGACAATGTGCCGATCCTGAAGGGCGTGCGCTCGCTGAGGCCCAAGGATGCCGCGACGCTGCTGGTGATCCGCCGCGACGGGCCTGCCCCGCGCGTGTTGATGGGGCGGCGGGCCAAGGGCCATGTGTTCATGGCGCAGAAATGGGTGTTCCCCGGCGGGCGGGTGCATCCCGCCGATTTCAAGGTGGCCGCCGCCAGCGAACTGACCGACGATACCGCCTGCACCCTGTGCCG
>DAITMD010000399.1:0-1997 GCA_036835345.1 Sandarakinorhabdus sp.
GGTGCCGTTCGCACCCCGTGGTGGCGCTTTTATGATCTGTTCTGGGGCCTGCACATCATGGATTGGGATGCCCGGGAAAACACCCATGGGCCGGTCATCATTGCGGCGACTCTGCTGGCGCTTTTGGTGACGTTGTCGGGCGCGGTGTTGACCGTTCGCCATTTTGCGCGGCGTCGCTGATGGCTGTCGCACCGCTTCCGCTGCCGCCGCTGGAGCCGCTGCTTGCCATCCTGGACATGGCGGGGGTGGCGGTATTTGCCGTTTCCGGCGCGCTGGCCGCCGCCCGCATGAAGCAGACGATCGTGACCTTTGCTTTTTTCGCGGCGGTGACCGGCATCGGCGGCGGTACGCTGCGCGACCTGTTGATAAATGCACCAGTATTCTGGGTCGGCCGGTCGGATTATCTGGGCATCTGCCTGGTTGCTGCTGCGGCCGTGTGGCTGCTGAGGGCCGACCGCTGGCGGCTGGATGCGCTGCTGTGGTTCGATGCGCTGGGGCTGGGAGCGTACAGCGTGCTGGGGGCGGCAAAGTCGCTGAGCTATGGCGTGCCGCCCCTGGTCGCTGTGGCCATGGGTGTGCTCACTGCCAGCTTTGGCGGGATCATCCGTGATCTGCTGGCGCGCGAGCCTTCGGTTCTGCTGCGGCCGGAAATCTATGTGTCGGCTGCCGCGCTGGGGGCAGGGGCGTTCGTCGGCCTGACGCAGTTCGGCGTGTCATTGTGGCCGGCTGCGTGCATCGGCGCCGCTGCCGGTTTTGGCCTGCGCGGTTATGCAATCGCCACCGGCCTGAAGCTGCCAGGTTACCGCGAGGATTGAGCCAGCAGCGCCGAAAACCAGTTGCCGGGCGCCCGCGCCGCGGCCGGGCGCGGTGAACCGGCCATGGTGCATTCGACGCACGCCGCCTGCATGGTGGCGCCGCGCCCGATGGCCAGCATGTTCAGATCATGCGCCGCCGCCAGCAGGCGCAGGCGCGATGCCTGCATCGCCAGCGCCCACACATCGCGGGCCTGCTGCTCGCGGCTGCCAGACGCGGCAAAGCTTTCCAGCGCCTGCTGCCACGGCGGCACCGGCCGTTCGATATCAACAACGCGCACATCGCCCTTCAGATTGGCACGCTTGGCAGCCGCAGCGATGGCGGCGTTCAGATCGCCGAACTCATCGATCAGCCGCAGCCGCTTGGCATCATTGCCCGACCACACGCGGCCCTGCGCGATGCGGTCCACATCGACAGTCTTGATGTTGCGCGACAGGCCAACAACGGTCAGGAACCGGCGATACGTGTCTTCCACGCCGATCTGGATCACCTGGCTCACCTGCGGGGACAGCCCGGCCAGAACATCCGGTTCACCGCTGTACGGCGTGGTTTTCACACCATCGGTGTTGATGCCGATTTCATTCAGCGCCCGCGGGAAGCTGGGCAGGATGGCAAACACGCCGATCGAGCCGGTGATGCTGCTGGGCTGGGCATAGATTTCGTCGGCCACCGTTGCCACCCAATATCCGCCCGACGCTGCCACCGGCCCAAAGCTGGCGACGATGGGCAGGCCCTCGATCTTTGCTGCCTGCAATGCCGCGCGGATTTCTTCCGATGCCGTCACTGAACCGCCGCCGCTGTCGATCCGCACCACCAGCGCCTGAATCTTGCTGTCCTTGGCCAGCGCCTCGCGCAGCGCAGCGCGGATGGTGGCACTGCCCGCGGTGCCGCGCGGCGCCTCGCCATCAACGATATTGCCAGACACATAGACCACGCCCACCGCATCGCCGCTGCTGCCGGGCTTTTTGGCGGCAAGGTAATCGCGCAGGGCGATGCCATCAAAACCGCCCCACGACTGTTCGTCGCCTTCGCCGACCAGGTTGATCATCGCCTGATCGAAACTGTCGCGGCTCTGCACTTCATCCACCAGGCCGGCCTGTTTGGCGGCAACGGCCAAATCGCCCTGTGCGCGGCCAAGCCGCTGTGGCAGCTGTTCGATGAAACCGGCGACATCGGCGGCAGGG
>DAITMD010000400.1:0-1993 GCA_036835345.1 Sandarakinorhabdus sp.
CCCGCACCGTGCCAGGCACCGCCCGCTGCGCCGCCGCAGCCGATTGCGCGCCGCCCGCTGAAGCAGCGGCGCCGGCTGCGGCTGAACTGCCGCCGTCTGCGCCAAAGCCAAGCCCGGCCGAGACCAGGGCCGAACTCGCCGCAATCGCCGATCGTGTGGCCGAGGTGGAAGCCGTGGCCGCACCGCTGCGCATCGCCCGTGACACGGCACTGGCAGCCGCAGCCGGCGCAGCACCGGATTCGGCCGCGATGGCCCGGCTGGAGCTGGCCCAATCGGCATTGGCGGCAGCGCTGGCACCGCTGTCCGGGCTGGACTATCGCCGCGCCGCGTTGGCCGATGCAGTGGCCGCTGGCCCCGATGCCGACGTGTTTGCGCCGCAGCTTGCGGCGCTCGCGGCGCGCATCGCAGCGCAGGCGGAACGCTAAAGCCCAGCCGCTTGCCGCACCGCCGCTGCCACCAGATCAGCGGCAACCGTGGCAATCACCGTCAACGCGATATCGTCCAGCGGCGGCAGGTCCGGCGCGGCGGTGGAGAGAGCAAACAGGCAATCACCGTCAAAGATCGTGTGTACTGGCCGCACCGCGCGGGCCAGGCCAGACTGTGCGACCATCGCCACGCGCAGCGCCTGCGCGCGGTTGAGCGGCGCGTTTGTCGCCACTGCGCCGATCACCGTGTTCTCGCGGCCAAACCCACGGTGGGCGCCCAGCTTGGGCATCGCCACCGCGCCGTCCGGCGGCGCGCCGGCATAAACCTCGCCAAAGCTGTTGGCAGCGATCAGTGCGCCGATCACCGTGCCATCATCCAGCACGGCCGACACGCTGCCGATACCGCCCGCCCGGCTGCCAGACCGCGCGCCAAAACCGGCCCCCAACGCCCCGTGACCATCGCTGCCCGGCCGTCCCGCCGCAGCAAAGGCCTCCTGCGTCAGCCGGCGATAGGGCGGCTGGCGATCCGGCTCCGGGCCCCAATCCTTGTCGCCGCCGTTGGTCAGATCGAACAGGATCGCCGCGGGCACCACCGGCACCGGCGGCAGGCCGGCGCCCATCGGCAGGCCCATGCCGGCGCCAGACAGCAACAGCGCCAGTTCATCGCCGGCCGCAAGCCCGAACACCGATCCGCCGGCCAGCGCCAGGCCATGGGCGCGGGTGACAAGATTGATCGGGTTTAGGGCATCGGTCTCGCGCGTGCCCGGCCCGCCGCCGCGCACCTCCACCGCCATCACTGCCGGCATGGCGGGCAGGATCAGCGTCACCCCGGTGCGGGCGCGCGGACAATGGGCATGGCCCACGGCCAGGCCGGGAACCGCCGTGATGCCGGGGCCTTTCATGTGCGCATCCTTTGGCCGCAGCCGGGGCGGTTGCAAGCCCCTGATTTCCGGCGCACGGTGCGATGCATCAATTTCATGGAGCGAAGCGATGGCCGCCCCCGCAATCGCGCACATCAACCGTATCGGCACCGCGCTGCCGCCCAACGACGTGCACCGCGCCTTTGTCGATTTCGTTGGTGCCCTGATCAAGGATCGCCGCGACCAGCTGATCTTTCGCCGGCTGGAAGGCCGCAGCGCCATCAACCATCGCTGGAGCTTTTTCACGCCGGTGAAAGACCCGGATGGTTTCACAGCCGATGCGGAGGGCTTTTATCGGCCAGGCAGCTTTCCCAGCACGGCCAAGCGCATGGCGCGCTTTGCCGCCACAGCACCAGGGCTGGCGCAGCAGGCGGTTGCCAATCTGTTGCTGTCACCGGCGGAACTGAAGTCCATCACCCATCTGGTGGTGGCCAGCTGCACCGGCATGGTGGCGCCGGGCATCGATCAGATTTTGGTGCAGCGCCTTGGCCTCGATCCCGGCGTGGAGCGCACCCATGTGGGCTTCATGGGCTGCTATGCGGCGGTGAACAATCTCAGGCTGGCGCATCATTTCGTCCGCTCCGATCCGGCGGCGCGCGTGCTGGTCATCAATCTGGAGCTGTGCAGCCTGCATTTTCAGGAAACCGG
>DAITMD010000401.1:0-1975 GCA_036835345.1 Sandarakinorhabdus sp.
GACAAAAAAAGCGGTCCGGATGGCTTGCCATCCGGACCGCTCAAGTGCGGAAATGCCATACACCGGCATTCCTCGGGTCGCATCCTTGGTGTATCCCGCCTACCCGCTGCGGGATTGTAGATTTCCGACAAAGCAGCAGAACGGCGGGTGCGCCGTCAGCGCGTGGCTTCGGGCGGCGGTGGCACGGCCCAGCGCACGCGCGCCGGGCCGCGTCCGCCAGCCTGTTCAACCTGCACGCCTTTTTCCATCAATAGTGCCGCCAGTTCAGCACCATCGCCATCAATCACCACGGCCAGATCCAGCCGATCCGCCGCCCACACCAGCGTATCGACATCATCGGCATCGGGTGGAACCGCCGGCGGCACCAGCAGCACCCGCCATTCCGGCGCATTGGCAGCCGCCCGGCGTTCCAGCGCCCGGTAGCTGGCCAGCCCGGCGCCCGGCAACGGTGCCGCCACCACCCGCGCCAGCCGGGCCTGCCGATCCACCAGCACCGATTCGGCAGGCACCCCGGCAACCAGCGCCAGCCGTTCGGCCAGGCTCATGTCTGGCCGGGCGACCTGCAGAGGGCGCGGCTCTGGCGCTGCCACCTGTGCACCAAGCGGCACCTGTTCCAGCGTCAGCGCCACCTCGCGGCCCAGCGCGCCCGACAGCCGCGCTTCCAGCGCCGCCTCAACGCCGTTGCCGGGCTTGGGCGTGAACACCAGCGCGTTGATGGCAATCGGGCTTTGTTGCAGCGCCAGTTCCACATCGCCCAGCCGCGCCGGGCGGGGGAAGGCCGCCACCAAGGTTTCGCGGATCCGGCGCTGCGCCACCGCTTCCCACGCAATGCTGCGCAGCGCCAGGCCCAGCGGAATGGCCAGCGCCACCAGCGTGACGATGATCAACGTGCCCTGCACTGCCCCCTGCCGCGGCGACAGGCTGGCACCGAAGCCATAGAGCCGCGCCATCGCCGCCACCGCCAGCGCAATGGCCATCAGGTTGGTGAAGAACAGGAAGGCTGCGCCGCCGGCAACTTCGGCATTCAGGGTGGCAATGCCAAAGCCCACCGTGGCCAGCGGCGGCATCACCGCTGTGGCAATGGCAACACCCACGATGGCGCCCTGTTTGCTGCGAAACGTGGCAAAGGCACCGGCCAGCCCTGAAAGCAGCGCCACCACCAGATCGAACAGATTGGGGTGCGTGCGCGCCGCGATTTCCGGGGTGACAACCTGCAGCGGCGACAACAGCGACAGAAACGCCGAAAATCCAATGGCGACCAGCATGCCCAGCGCCAGCGACGCCAGCGATTGCCGCATGTCCCTGAGATCGAACACCGCCAGCGCGACGCCCAGCCCGACAATTGGCCCCATCAGCGGCGACAGCAGCATGGCACCGATGACCACCGCCGGCGACGACAGCAGCAGGCCCAGCATGGCGATGCCGGCCGATACGACGGTGAGGAAGATGTAGCGGCCGCTCCACAGGGCATCCTCCTCCACAGCGGCAAGCACGGCGGCCTGATCGACGCCGGCACGAAGCTGCGCAAGCCATTGGCGGGGCGAAATTGTGGCGGCGTCCATGCTCATCACCCCTGCCTAATGGCGTTGCGACGGCCTTGAAAGTCCCCAGTGCAGTGCAGGCACGGCACGGCGCCCACTGGCGGCAGGGTGATGCTGCGGCTATGTTCATGGCTCGTTCCTGCCGAACCTGGACAGATCATGACCGAAACCGCGATCCTCATCACCATCATCGCCGCGCTGCTGGCGGGCCTGATCGGCTGGCTGCTGGGCGGCCGGCCGGCCGCGGGGCTGCGCGAGAGACTGGGCCAGGCCGGGGTGGAGATTGCCGGGCTGCAGACGCAGGTGAAAGAACGCGAGGCCGCGCACGCGCGCCAGCTGGCAGAGCTGAACACCAGTTTCGAGGCGCTGGCCGGGCGTGTGCTGGAACAGGCGCAGAGCCAGTTTCTGGGCCGCGCCGAACAGCGTTTTGCCGA
>DAITMD010000402.1:0-1970 GCA_036835345.1 Sandarakinorhabdus sp.
AGAAGGACGGCGTGGTGACCGCCGGCAATGCCAGCCAGCAGAACGACGGCGCATCCGCCTGCCTGGTGGTGGCCGAAGAGTTGCTGGAACCGCTGGGCCTCACGCCGATGGCCTGGCTGAAGGGCTGGGCGGCGGCGGGCTGCGATCCCTCGCGCATGGGCATCGGCCCGGTGCCGGCGGTGGCGCGGCTGTTCGCGCGGCACCGGCTGGGCTGGGACGATATTGATCTGGTGGAATTGAACGAAGCCTTTGCGCCGCAAGTGCTTGCCGTTCTGAAGGGCTGGGGCTGGCATGATCCGGACCGGCTGAATGTCAACGGGTCGGGCATCAGCCTGGGCCATCCCATCGGCGCCACCGGCGGGCGCATATTGGCGACCATGCTGCACGAACTTGACCGCCGAAAGGGGCGGCTGGCGCTGGAAACGATGTGCATCGGCGGCGGGCAGGGGCTGGCGGCGGTGTTCGAACGCGCCTGAAACAGCGTGAACACCCGTTAACGTTACCCGAATCTTAGGTTTTGTCGGTTAGAGGCCCACTTGCGAGGAAGCAAGAAGGGTCGAGGGATGTTGCGTGTGTTGGGGATGCCTGCCGCCTGTGGGCTGGCAGCGATGGTTCTAGTTTCGCCGGCAGCGGCGGTGGTGCCGATCACCAGCCTGGTGAACAGCGGCGTGGCCAGCGGCGGCGGCGCCGTGACGGTGGGCGTGGTGCAGGAAGCCAACTGGCTGCTGAACGGCAGCGCGGCCGCCTGGAACAGCATCACCAACGGCAGTTTTCCGCAGGGCCCGTGGCTGGCCGACGACAGCGTGTCGCGCTGGATGACCCCGGCGGCCAACCCGGCGCAGAGTTTCGATCCGGCCGTTGACGGCTTTTACAACTATAGCCTGAATTTCGATCTGACCGGGCTGGTGCCGGCCAGCGCCAGCCTGAGCGGCCGGTTCGCGACCGACAATGAAGTGACGGCGATCACCATGAACGGCGTGCAGATCGCGCAGGGCGGCGCCGGCGGCTTTGCCTTCTGGACGGGTTTTTCGGCCGCCAGCGGTTTCGTGAATGGCACCAACACGCTGCAGTTCACCGTGCGCAATCTGGCCAGCCCGGCGGGCAATCCCACCGGTCTGCGGGTGGAAGTGGCCGGATCGGCGCTCACCGTGCCGGAACCGGCCAGCTGGGCGATGCTGATTGCCGGCTTTGGCCTGGTGGGCGCGGTGGTGCGCCGGCAGCGCGGGGTGCCGCGCCCGATCTGATATTCGTGGTAAACATCCATTTTAACTCCGTTACTGCTTGGTAAAGGCCATTGCCCTTGCTATCCGGCGCGCAGTTCATGGTTTCAAGGAAGTAAGCATGTTGCGTTCGGGTATGATGATGGCAGCGATGCTGGCCGGCACGATGCTGGCCGGCGCGGCCACGGCGGCGGTGCCGATTGCCGGGCTGGTGAACAGCGGGCAGATCGCCGGCGGCGGCGGGGTGAGCAGCGGCACGGTGCGTGAAGCCAATTGGCTGATGGACGGGGTGCAACCCTGGAACAGCAACACCAACAACAGCCGCTGGATAGCCAACAACGCGGTTTCGCGCTGGATGACGCCGGCCAGCAACGGCAACCAGTCGTTCGATCCGACCAGTGACCGCCTGTATCTTTATACGCTGAACTTCGATCTCACCGGGTTCAATCCCGCCTCCGCCAGCTTCAGCGGCCGCTTTGCCGTGGACAATGAGGTGACGCAGATCCTGCTGAACGGCACGGCGATCACGCAGGGCGGTCTGGGCGCGTTCAACAGCTGGACGGCGTTTTCGGCCACGGGCGGCTTTGTGGGCGGCCTCAACACGCTGGCGTTCACCGTGCGCAACGTCCGTCAGGCCAGCGGCAACCCCACTGGCCTGCGCGTTGAATTTCTGGCCAGCAGCGCTGATGCGGCCCTGTCGGGCGGCGCCGTGCCGGAACCGGCGAGCTGGGCCATGATGATTGCCGGGTT
>DAITMD010000403.1:0-1955 GCA_036835345.1 Sandarakinorhabdus sp.
GGCACCACGCCCGATGCCAGCACGTTCCGTTGAAACACCTCGGCATAACCGCCCAGACTGGCCACGCCTTCCTGGATGCGCGCGCCGCCTGAATCGTTGAGGCCGATGACCGGCGCGCCCACCTTCATCGCCATGTCCATGATCTTGCAGATTTTCTGCGCGTGCCGTTCCGACAGGGATCCGCCGAACACGGTGAAATCCTGGCTGAACACAAACACCAGCCGGCCGTTGATGGTGCCGCTGCCGGTCACCACGCCGTCACCCGGGATGATCTGATCGGCCATGCCGAAATCGGTGCAATTGTGCTCGACATACATGTCCAGCTCTTCAAAGCTGCCCGGGTCGAGCAATATGTCCAGCCGTTCCCGCGCGGTCAGCCGGCCCTTGGCGTGCTGCGCGGCGATGCGCTTGTCCCCGCCGCCAGCCCGGGCGGCGGCGCGGCGGCGTTCCAGTTCTTCCAGTTGCTGTTGCATGGCGGCCCTGCACTCCCTTGGCCTGTTCCCTAGCAACTGCACCGCGCCGGGCAAGGGGGAACCGCCGCATCGCTGCCATTGGCCCGCCCAGATTGCGCACTGCCGGTTTAAGAATTGGGGGCTGCCGCCGTTCATCCAGGCTGCGCAGCCCGCGCGTTGATTGCCGGCCGATCTGGCATGAAAGGATACTGGGACATGAGGCCATTGTTGACACTGGTTTGCCTGGCAAGTCTTTCGGCTCCGGCGGCGGCCACCGTATCCGTGTCCATCAATCAGGCGGTGAATGGCAACGAAGCCCTGTGGTGGGAAGTGGTGCAGACCGTCGTGCTGCCCACCGGCTTCAGCAACGGCCGCATCACGCTGGACACGGTGTTCGCTGATGATGTTGCCGTGCTGGAAGTCAATGGCACCGTGGTCACAGCATTCGGCATCCTGGGGCCGGGGCCGGGCCAATTCTATTTCACTCAAAACGGTGCCCCAACGCCGATCACCGCATCGGACAACGGCGGCATTGGCGCCAGTTTCCTTGCGCCGCTGGTGGAAGGGGCCAACATGATCCGCTGGATCATCAACAACAACAACGCCGGCATCAACAGTGGCGGCGGCCCGCTGGCGGCCGGCCCGACCATGCTGGATGTGGTGGGCCGGGTGGAATATGATGGTGCGGTGGTGCCCGAAGCACCCGTATGGGCGACATTGATTGCCGGCTTTGGCCTGGTGGGTGCGGTCAGGCGGCGGCAGCGCCGGTGGGCAGCGCCAGCAGCCTGAGGCACTGCACCGCCGCCGCCAGATCGGCACGGCGCAAAGCTTCCGCCTGCTCCGCCAGCGGATCGCGGCCCCAATGCTGGGCCTGCCAGCGTTCATCGACATGCGCGGCATCATAGGCGCCGTCTGCATCCAGTTCGCCGGCCGCCACCGCCAGCGCCAGCACCGCCGATCCGGTGATGGTGACAATCGGATCCAGCGGCGCCAGTTGAAACGGCGTGAAGGCGGCGAACGCGGCGTTGATGCGGGCCAGCGTGGCCGGCGGCTGCGCCACGTGGATGATGCCGCTGGTGATGGTGAGCGCCGCATCGAACCGCTGCGCCAGCCACGCGGCCCAGCCATCCCACGCCGCCGCCTGCGCCGCCAGCAGCGACGCCGGCCCTTCGGCGCGGTAGGCGATCAGATCGGATTCCCCATAAGCCGCCAGCCGCGCCGAAAAGCCGGCCGGATCATTGGCCACACGGTCGATCGCGGCATTGGCAAAGCCGGTCAGCGGCATGGCGCGCGGGTTGATCTCGCCGGTTTGCGCGTTCCATTCATCGGCGATGGCGCGGGCCAGGGCCTCGACCGGCACCAGCAGCGCCGCGCGCGCCGGGGTGCGCACCGGCTTGCCGTCCAGCGTCACGCCATAGCCGCCATCGGCCGGGATGACATCTGCCGCCGCCCAGAACCGCTTCACCGTTTGGTCAGCCCCAGATGCTTCGGGCGCAGGAACAG
>DAITMD010000404.1:0-1955 GCA_036835345.1 Sandarakinorhabdus sp.
GGCCGCTGTTGGTGCAGATGTTGCTGGTCGCCTTTTCGCGGCGGATATGCTGCTCGCGCGTC
This sequence comes from Sandarakinorhabdus sp., assembly GCA_036835345.1. GTDB lineage: Bacteria > Pseudomonadota > Alphaproteobacteria > Sphingomonadales > Sphingomonadaceae > Sandarakinorhabdus. The sequence continues at coordinate 63 of DAITMD010000404.1, forward strand.
GAAAGCGTGAGCACAAAGCCGCGCTTGCCGGCGGCGTCCACCGTCTCACCGCACAGCCGCCCCGGCATCTGCCGCACATGCTGTTCGCGGCAGGCAAACAGCCCCAGATACGGCCCGCCAAACAGCAGGCCCGCACCCAAAGACTGGCCTTCGCCCACCACGATATCGGCGCCCATCTCGCCCGGCGATTTGACTGCGCCCAGCGACACGACTTCGGTGACCACCACGATCAGCAGCGCGCCGGCCTTGTGGCAGGCCTCGGCCAGCGGCGACAGATCAGCGATGTGGCCGAACAAATTGGGGTTCTGCACCACGACGCAGCTGGTTTCGGCATCGATGGAAGCGATCAGCCCGGCCAGATCATCGCCCGGCGCGCCCGGCGTCAACACCGGCACGCCCGCCTCCACCACGTCGCCGGTGAAGCGGGTGAGGGTTTTGAGCACGCTGGTATAATGCGGGTGCACGCCCGCCGAAACGATGCACTTGGGCCGCCGAGTGATGCGCCGCGCCATGAACACCGCCTCGGTCATCGCGGTGGAGCCATCATACATGGATGCGTTGGCCACCTCCATGCCGGTCAGCCGCGCCACCTGCGTCTGAAATTCGAACAATACCTGCAGCGTGCCCTGGGCGATTTCCGGCTGATAGGGCGTGTAGGCAGTGAGGAACTCGCCGCGCTGGATCACCATGTCCACCGTGGCCGGCACATGATGCTTGTAGGCGCCGCAGCCGACGAAGAAGGGCGCAGTGCCGGCGGTGACGTTCTTCGCCGCCATCTGCATCAGCGCGCGCTCCACCGCCATTTCGCTGGCATGGTTCGGCAGACCGCGGATCGGCCCATCCAGCCGCGCCGCCTCGGGCACATCGGCGAACAGCGCATCGATATCGGGTGCGCCGATGGTGGCCAGCATGGCCTGACGATCGGTGGTGGAAAGCGGCAGGTAACGCACGGGCGGTTACTCCAGGGGGGCTTCAGAGGCTGGCGACGAACGCTTCATAGGCGGCCTTGTCCATCAGGCCGTCCAGTTCCGACGCGTCGGACAGGGTGAGCTTGAAGAACCAGCCCGCCGCCTCGGGTGCGCTGTTGACCAGCGCGGGATCATCGGCCAGCGCCGGGTTGGCCTGGGTCACCGTGCCCGACACCGGGGCATAGACATCGCTGGCCGCCTTCACCGATTCGACCACAGCCGCTTCCCCGCCCTTGGTCACCACCCGGCCGGCGTCTGGCAGATCGACGAACACCACGTCGCCCAACTGGCCCTGCGCATAATCGGTGATGCCAACGGTGGCGCTGCTGCCATCAACGTCGATCCATTCATGATCCTGCGTGTAATATCGGCTCATTTCCTGTCCCCTTCCCGCACGTAATTTTTCTGTTTGAACGGCATCGGCACCACGGTGGCAGCGATGCGGCGGCCGCGCACGTCAATTTCGAGCGCGGTGCCATCTGCAGCCAGCGCGGTATCGACATAGGCCATGGCAATCGGCACATTCAGGCTGGGCGCAAAGCCGCCCGACGTCAGCACGCCCACTTGCGCGCCGCCGGCCCACACCGTTGCACCCTCACGCGCCGGCATGCGGCCTTCGATCGCCAATCCCACCCGCTTGCGCGGCGCGCCGTTCAGCAATTGATCCAGCACCCGCGCCGCACCGGGGAAGCCGCCTTCCACCTTGCGGCGCTTGGAAATGGCAAAGCTGAGGTCCGCCTCCACCGGGGTGATGTCCGGCGACAGATCATGGCCATAAAGCGGCAGCCCTGCCTCCAGCCGCAGCGAATCGCGCGCGCCCAGCCCGATCGGCTTCACCTCTGCGTGGGCCAGCAGCGCGCGGGCCAGCGTTTCGGCCTTGGCGGCCGGCACCGAAATCTCGTAGCCATCCTCCCCGGTATAGCCC
>DAITMD010000405.1:0-1955 GCA_036835345.1 Sandarakinorhabdus sp.
GCGTGGCGGTGAACAGGCCGATGCCCCAGCTGTCCCATTTATGCCGCCCCGGCCACGCCCGCGATTCGCCCAGGGCGACGTGCCGCGCCGCCACCGCTTCCAGATATTCGCGGCCCAGCGCCCAGCCGTTGGCGATGATGAACAGCACAAGGGGCCCGATGCCGGTGACCAGCAGCACGACATAGAGCGGCAGCAGCAACAGGTTGATCAGCGCCACGCGCACCGCCGCGCGGCCGCCCATGGCCAGTTCCACGCCCAGCCCCAGCGCGTGGCCCTGCGCTGCCGGGTAATAGCGCTGCTCCACCGCCACGATGATCTCGTCCTGCCACATCGCCATCACGGCGGTGGCGATGCTGGTGAAGCCCAGCCAGGTGAGCAGCATGGCGATCACGAAGGCGGTCGCCTCACCCGCGCCGGCGTTCCAGAAGCGTTGCAGCCAATCGGGCCAGCCGGCGGTGGAGACCATGTCCACCGCGGTGAACACGCCCCAGGCCAGCAGGCCGAACAGGATGAGCGTGAGGATCAGCGCGCGCAGCAAGACCTTGCGGATGGGGGCATCCCACAATTGCGCGAAGGCCAGGATCAGCGCGGCAAACATCGCGGCGGACGCTAGGCCGTGAACTCACAAATGACTAGGGCCGGGATCGCCCGAACGGGCGACCGCAAAGCGGCGACCGCGCTTTTGCCCGCTGGCAGCGTCGTGTCGTCGGTTGCGATGCGATGGCATCGCGCCCTCCTAACTCCTCCCCACCGAACAAAATCACGGTCGTCACGACCCCAGCCATCTGTGAGTTCACGGCCTAGGCACTGTGCAGAGCCGGAGCAAGCGGCTATCACGCCGCCACATTTGCGTTCAGGAGCCTTAATGAACCGGTTCGACATCATCGCCATGGGCAACGCCATCGTTGACGTGATCAGCAGCGAAACGCCGGAGTTTCTCTCCAGCCGCGGCATTCAGCACGGCTGCATGCGCCTGATCGATGCGGCGGAGGCGGAAACGCTCTATGCCGCGATGAGCCCCAGCCGGGAAATCAGCGGCGGTTCGGCCGGCAACACGGTGGTGGGCGCCCGCCTGCTCGGCGCCCGCGCCGCCTTTGTGGGGCGGGTGGCGGCCGATCGGCTGGGCGAAACCTATATCCGTGACATGCGCGCCGCCGGGGTGCATTTCGACACCGCGCCGGCCACCGATGGTCGCCCCACCGGCCGCTGCCTGATCGTGGTGACGCCCGATGGCGAGCGCACGATGAACACCTATCTGGGCGCCTGCCAGGAACTTGATGCCAGCGATCTTGATGCCGAACTGGTGGCACAATCGGGCATCCTCTATCTGGAAGGCTATCTGTGGGATCCGCTTAGCCCCCGCGCTGCCATGCAGGCCGCCATCCGCGTTGCGCGGGAAGCCGGCAACAAGGTGGCCTTCACCCTGTCAGACGTGTTCTGTGTGGAGGGGCATCGCGGCAATTTTCTTGATCTGCTCAGCACCCACGTGGACATCATGTTCGGCAACGAGAATGAGGTGAAATCGCTCTACCGCACCGACAATCTGGAGGCAGCCATGGCCGAGCTGGCCAACCACGCCTGCATCACGGTGGTGACGCGCAGCGAAAATGGCGCGGTGGTGATCGGCGGCGGCCACAGTTACGAAGTGCCGGGCGAAAAAGTGCCCAAGGTGGTGGATACCACCGGTGCCGGCGATCTGTTCGCCGGCGGCTTCCTGGCCGGGCTGGTGGCCGGGCGCAGCCTGCCCGATTGTGCGCGCATGGGCTGCATCGCGGCGGCCGAGGTGATCAGCCATTTCGGCCCGCGCCCCGAGGCGGATTTGCAGGCGCTGGTGGCGGCGAAGCTGGGCTGAACCCGTTGGACGTCACGGTGAGGGCTCAGGGCCACGGCCGGCAGTAAAGCTGCCGAGTCCGTTCTGGCGATAGAAGTAGCAAGAACGTGCGCGGCAAAGCCGC
>DAITMD010000406.1:0-1950 GCA_036835345.1 Sandarakinorhabdus sp.
GGGCGCTGCGTGACCAGGCCCAGCGACACGCCATATTTGCGGCCTTCCTTGGCGATGCGTTCCAGCACGTCGCGCACCGATGAGTGCTTGGAAATGGCGCGCGAGGGGATGTAGCGGTGGGCTTCCTCGCAGATCAGCACCACCGGGCGGCGGCGTTCCCCGCGCGACCAGACGGCGAAATCGAACACGATGCGCGACAGCACCGACACCACCGCCGACACGATGGAGGTGGGCACGCCCGACAGATCGATCACCGAAATCGGCTTGCCATCCACCGGCAGGCGCAGCATGCGGGCAATGAAATCGGTCATCGTGTCGTTGCTGTAACGGCGATCGAACATGAACTGCTGGCGCGGATCGCGCAGGATCTGATCCAGCTTGTTGCGGATGCGCAGATAATTGGGCGCGTTCTGGCTTTCCGACATCTTGCCCATTTCGGCCTGCAGCGTATCGGCCAGCACGCTGAGCAGATAGGGGATGGGCGTATCGGTGGTGACGGCATCCAGGCCTTGCGCATAGACGGATTTGGCGCGGGCGATCTGCAGGCAGCGGGCCAGGATATCACGGTCCATATCGCGGGCGGCGCCTTCGCTGGTCAGCAGCACTTCGCAATGTTCTTCAAAGTTCAGCAGCCAGTAGGGCAGTTCCAGATTTTCGACGTTGAACACCATGCCGGTGTGGGCAAAGGCGCGCGAATATTCCCCGTGCGGATCGATCATCACCACATGGCCTTCCGGGGCCTTTTCGATGATGCGGTGCAGGATCAGCGCGGTGGAGGTGGATTTGCCGGTGCCGGTGGAACCGACGATGGCGAAATTCTTGGACAGGAACGTGTCGAAATAGACGGCGGCGCGCACGCTGGCGGTGGGATAGACCACGCCGATCTGGATGTGCGGGCGATCGTCGCCGGAAAAGACCGTGGCCGATTCCGGGCTGGACATCGGATAGGCCTTGGCACCGGCGCGCGGATAGGTGCCGACACCGCGGCTGAAGCCGCTGATGGAGCGATCAGCGGCAATCGCCGATTCGCCGACCAGATCGACCTCGGCAATGGCCTGCCCGTCCTGCAGGGTGACGGCGCGCAGCGTGGCGACAACCCAGCGGCCGCCGGATTCCACCTTGATCAGGCTGCCCAGCATGCCGGCCGATGCGATCACCGCATCGGGATTGTCCTTGAGTGAAGCGGTGGCGGCGATGTCGACGCGCAGCCGCAGCGAGCCGGCCGACACGCCAACGACTTCGCCGATCACCAGTTCTGCTTGCATGGTCTGTTCCCCTGTCGCGCGAAACCCCATGCCAGCACCGTGGTTAAGATAGGCTTATTGCCCCTCAATTTTGCAGCAATTGCGCCCGGGCTGTGTCCGGGCCACCATGGCTGCCAATCTTCGGGGAGGACGATCATGAGCCAGTTTCATCCACACGAGATCATCGCCGACGGGCTGGGCTTTCCGGAAGGCCCGGTGGCGATGGCCGATGGCAGCGTGCTGGTGGTGGAAATCCGCGCCGGGCGCATCACCCGCGTGCACCCCGATGGCCGCAAGGAGACGGTGGCCGAGCCGGGCGGCGGCCCCAATGGCATGGCGGTGGGGCCGGATGGCGCGCTCTATGTGTGCAACAACGGCGGGTTCGAATGGTATGAGCAGGACGGCATGTTGCTGCCCGGCGGCGCGGCGGCCGATTACAGCGGCGGCCGCATCGAGCGGATCGACATCGCCACCGGCAAGGTGGAGCGGCTCTATGATGCCTGCGACGGCCACCCGCTTTCAGGGCCCAACGATATCGTGTTCGATACCCATGGCGGCATGTATTTCAGCGATCTGGGCAAGCATTATGCCCACCACAGCGATCACGGCGCGCTCTATTACGCGCTGCCTGATGGCAGCCAGATCACCCGGCTGATCAGCGGCCCGGATTTCAACGGCGTTGGCCTCAGCCCGGATGGCAGGACGC
>DAITMD010000407.1:0-1942 GCA_036835345.1 Sandarakinorhabdus sp.
CCTTTCAATCCGCTGCCGCCGATCCTGCCGCCACGCTGGTGGTGCTGGCCGGGCCGGACGGCGCGCTGTCATCGGCCGCCAGGGCCGCCGATAGCGCCGCCGGCGGCGCGCTGAGCGCTGCAGCCACTGCCGCCCGCTTTGATGGCGAGGCAGCGGCGATTGTCGAACTGCTCGCGCCGGCCGGGCTGCCCACCAGGCGCCTGCTGCTGATCGGCACCGGCCCGGCCGACAAGCTGGACGCGCTGGTGGCGGAACGCATCGGCGGCGCCATCACCGCCCGCCTGCTGACCAGCGGCGAAACCGGCGTGACCGTGGATGTGGCGGGCGCGCTGAATGATGAGCTGGCGGCGCATCTGGCCAATGGCGCTTCGCTGCGCGCGTGGCGATTTGATCCTTATCGCACCAGGCTGAAGGACAAGCAGAAGCCCACGCTCACCAGCCTGACGGTGAGTGGCGCAGGCGAAGCTGCGGCCGCGGCGCACACGAAGCTGGCGGCGATTGCCGGCGGCGTGGCGCGCACCCGCGCGCTGGTGAGCGAACCGCCCAACATCATCTACCCGGAAAGCTTTGTCGAAAGCGCCCGCGATCTGGCGGCGCTGGGCATCGAGCTGACCATATTGGACGACGCCCAGATGAAGGCGCTGGGCATGGGCGCGCTGCTGGGCGTGGCGCAGGGTTCGGTGCGTCCGGCGCGGATCATGGCGATGCGCTGGAACGGCACCGGCAATCCCGATGCCAGGCCGGTGGTGTTCGTGGGCAAGGGCGTCACCTTCGATACCGGCGGCATCAGCCTGAAGCCGGCGGCCGGCATGGAAGACATGAAGTGGGACATGGGCGGTGCCGGCGCGGTGACCGGCGCCATGCACGCGCTGGCCGCCCGCAAGGCCAAGGCGCATGTGGTGGGCGTGGTGGGCCTGGTGGAAAACATGCCCGACGGCAATGCCCAGCGCCCCGGCGACGTGGTGACGACGATGAACGGGCAGACGGTGGAGGTGATCAACACCGATGCCGAAGGCCGCCTGGTGCTGTGCGATGCGATCTGGTGGGCGCAGGAGACTTATAATCCCGAAGTGGTGGTCGATCTCGCCACGCTGACCGGCGCGATCATCATCAGCCTTGGCCATGACCATGCCGGGCTGTTCTGCAACGATGATGGCATGGCGGCGCAACTGACGGCTGCAGGCGCTGCCGTGGGCGAGAAATTGTGGCGGATGCCGATTGGCGAGGCCTATGACAAATTGATCGACAGCGACGTGGCCGACATCAAGAACGTCGGGCCGCGCGAAGGCGGATCGATCACGGCGGCGCAGTTCATCGGCCGCTTCATCAAGCCGGGCGTGAAATGGGCGCACCTGGATGTGGCCGGCACGGTGTGGGCGACAAAGCCGGGCGCGACCTATGAAAAGGGCGCCACCGGCTATGGTGTGCGCCTGCTCGACCGGTTCGTGGCCGACAATTTCGAGAGCTGAGTCTGCTTGCCATAATGGGGCGCGGCCTGTAGGGGGCCGCGCATCCAGGTTTCCCCCATCAGACAAGTGGACTTTCCCATGGCCATCACCCGCACCTTCTCGATCATCAAGCCCGATGCCACCCGCCGGGGCATCACCGGCAAGGTGAACGCGATGATCGAAGCCGCCGGGCTGCGCATCGTCGCGCAAAAGCGCCTGCACCTGACGAAGGCGCAGGCCGAAGGCTTCTACGCCGTCCACCGCGAACGCGGCTTTTTCGGCGAACTGGTCGCCTTCATGATCAGCGGCCCGGTGGTGGTGCAGGTGCTGGAAGGCGAAGACGCTGTTCCGGCCTACCGCGCCATCATGGGCGCCACCAACCCGGCCAACGCCGATGCCGGCACCATCCGCAAGGAACTGGCCGAATCGATCGAAGCCAACACCGTCCATGGTTCCGACAGCGACGAGAACGCCGCGATCGAAATCGCCTACTT
>DAITMD010000408.1:0-1902 GCA_036835345.1 Sandarakinorhabdus sp.
AGGTGACGATGCGGCCGCGCGCCGGGGCGTAGAGCCAGGCCAGTTCTGATGCAACCTGCAGCGCCAGTTCGCGGGTGGGTGCGATCACCAAAGCCAACGGCTTTCCGGCTGGCGGCAAAGTGGCCGCTTCGCCCAGAAGATCGGCGGCCATGGCCAACCCGAAGGCAACGGTCTTGCCCGAACCGGTCTGCGCCGACACCAGCAGATCGCGGCCCCGTGCGTCTTCGGCCAGCACATCGGCCTGCACGGGAGTGAGATCGGTATAGCCGCGGGCGGAGATCGCCTGGGCAAGCTGCGGCGGGAGTGATTCAAAGCTCATGTGGGGCCTATGGCCGAGAACCCGGCCAAAGGCGAATCAACTCCCCTCCCGCATGCGGGAGGGGAGAAATCTGGATCAATAAACCTCGAACAGGCCGGCAGCGCCCATGCCGCCGCCTACGCACATCGTCACCACCACATATTTCGCGCCCCGGCGCTTGCCCTCGATCAAGGCGTGGCCAGTGCAGCGGGCGCCGGTCATGCCATAAGGATGGCCGATGGAGATCGAGCCGCCGTTCACGTTGAGCAGTTCCGGATCAATGCCCAGCACGTCGGCGCAGTGCAGCACCTGCACGGCGAAGGCTTCGTTCAGCTCCCACAGGCCGATGTCGTTCATTGTCAGGCCATTGGCCTTGAGCAGCTTGGGAATGGCATAGATCGGGCCGATGCCCATCTCGTCCGGCTCCAGCCCGGCCACGGCCATGCCGCGATAGGCGCCCAGCGGGGTGAGCCCGCGCCTTGCGGCTTCCTTGGCTTCCATCAGCACGCTGGCCGATGCGCCATCCGAAAGCTGGCTGGCATTGCCGGCGGTGATCACGCCGCCATCGATCACCGGCTTCAGGCCTTTCAGCCCCTCCAGCGTGGTTTCCGGGCGATTGCCTTCATCCTTGGTCAGCGTGATTTCGTGGGTGGTGACCTCCTTGGTCTCCTTGTTGACCATCGCCATGGTCGCCGTCATCGGCACGATTTCGGCGTCGAACTTGCCGGCAGCCTGCGCGGCGGCGGTGCGCATCTGCGACTGGTAGCCATATTCATCCTGCCGGTCGCGGGCGATATTATAGCGTTTCGCCACGATTTCAGCCGTCTGCAGCATCGGCATGTAGATATTGGGGTGCATCGCCACCAGGCTGGGATCAGCGCCGGTACGCATCTTGTCGTTCTGCACCATCGAAATACTGTCCACGCCGCCGCCCACGCAGATGGTCATCCCGTCACAGATGATCTGCTTGGCCGCCGTGGCGATCGACATCACGCCCGATGAACATTGCCGGTCCATCGACTGGCCCGACACCGTCACCGGCAGGCCGGCCCGCAGCAGCGAAGTGCGGGCGATGTTGCCGCCCTGCACGCCCTGCTGCAGCGCGCAGCCCATCACCACATCGTCCACCTCGGCGCCGTCGATGCCGGCGCGCTTCACGGCGTGGGCGATGGCGTGGCCGGCCAGCGTGGGCGAAGGTGTGGCATTGAACGCCCCGCGATAGGCGCGGCCGATCGGGGTGCGGGCAGTGGAAACGATAACGGCTTCACGCATGGGGAAATCCTTTCAGAGCAAGTTCAGCGATCAGCCAACATAGGCCAGCGTGATCCATTCCGCCGCCAGCGCCGGCTTGGTTTCACCGTCAATCTCCACTGTTACCGCCACGGTGGTCTGCCAGGCGCCATCGGGGCGCTGGGTGAAATCGGCAATGGTGAAGCGGCCGCGGACACGCTTGCCGGATTTCACCGGGGCCATGAACCGCACCTTGTTCAGCCCATAGTTCACGCCCATCCGCGTGCCCTTGATGCCGGGCAGCGCACCATAGGCCATGACGCTGAGCAGGCTGAGCGTGAGGTAGCCATGGGCAATGGTGGTGCCGAACGGCG
>DAITMD010000409.1:0-1888 GCA_036835345.1 Sandarakinorhabdus sp.
CGGTGGCCGATCTGGCGGTGGCGCATATCGCCATCGTGGCGGCGGCCGGCGCGGATGGGCCGGCGCTGCACATTGTGGAACTGAAGGGCGCCGAGACCGCAGCGGTGGAGACCATCGATCTGGTGCGCCGCCATGGCCGTCTGACCCTGAACGGCACCCCGGCCGAGCCGCTGGGCGATGCCGGGTCTTATCAGGACTGGCTGGACCGCGCCGCCGTGATCCTGGCCTATGAAGCCATCGGCACGGCGGCGTCGGCGATGGCGATGAGCGTGGATTATGCCAAGACGCGCGTGGCATTCGGGCAGAAGATCGGCCGGTATCAGTCGGTCAAGCACAAGTGCGCCGACATGTATATCAAGCTGGAGCTGGCCCGCGCCCATGCGCTGCACGGGCTGGCGATGATTGGCACCAATGGTGCTGAACTGCGGCAGGCTGCGGCAGCAGCGCGCGTTGCCAGCCTGGATGCGCTGGCCTTCTGTGCGGAGGAAAATGTGCAGCTGCACGGCGGCATCGGCTTCACCTGGGAAAGCGATTGCCAGTTTTATTATCGCCGCAACCGCACGCTGGTCGCCGCGCTGGGCCCGCGCGGCTGGTGGGCAGACCGGCTGGTACGGGCACTGGAACAGCGCAACCGCGCCGCCGCCTGATCGAAACACGGGAGACGATAGATGGATTTCAACGACACGCCGCAGGAAGCCGAATATCGCGCCAAGGTGCGCGCCTGGCTGGACGACAATGCCACCGAATATCGCGAGCCGGCGGCGGAAAGCTGGAAGCTGCCGGAATTCATCGCCCGATCCAAAGCGTGGCAAGCCAGGAAGCACGCTGCCGGCTATACCGGGATCACCTGGCCCAAGCAGTTCGGCGGGCAGGGCCTCAGCCCGATGCACAGCATCATCTATGGGCAGGAGGAAAGCCGCTGGCACGTGCCGCAGGGCCTCTATTCCATCGGCCTTGGCATGTGCATCCCCACCGTGTTCACCCACGGCCAGCCCGAGGTGGTGCAGCGTTATGTGCCCAAGGCGCTGCTGGGCGAGGAAGTCTGGTGCCAGCTGTTTTCCGAACCCGCTGCGGGCTCCGATCTGGCCGGCATCCGCACCAAGGCCGTGAAAGACGGCGATGAATGGGTGATCGATGGCCAGAAGGTGTGGACCAGCTTTGCCCACGCCTCCGATTTCGGCATCGTCGTCACCCGCACCGATCCCTCGCTGCCCAAGCACAAGGGCCTGACCATGTTCATCGTGGACATGAAGGCACCGGGCGTGACCGTGAAGGGCATCAAGCAGATGTCGGGCGGCAGCGATTTCAACGAGGTGTTCTTCGACGGCGTGCGTGTGAAGGACACGCACCGGCTGGGCGCCGTGGGCGACGGCTGGAAGGTGGCGCTGACCACGCTGATGCACGAGCGGCTCGCAGTTGGCGGCAAGCCGCGTTACGCGCCCGGCTATGAAACGTTGATGAAGCTGGCGCGGGGCGTGGATGCGCCCGACGGCAACCCGGCCATTGGTGCCAGCGATGTGCGCCAGAAGATCGCCCAGACCTATATCAACGATCAGGGCATCAAGCTGACCCAGATGCGCGCGCTCTCTGCCTTGTCAAAGGGCCAGGTGCCCGGGCCGGAACAGTCCATCTCAAAGGTGGTGGTGGCCAAGACCATGCAGGATCTGGCCAGCTTTGCGCTGGACCTGTCGGGCGGGGACGGCTTCATCGCCGGGGCAGACGCCGATCCGGAGCTGGCGAAGCTGCAGGGCAGCTACATCGGCTCGGCCGGCCTGCGCATCGCCGGCGGGACCGACGAGATCCTGCGCAACATCATCGCCGAACGCGTGCTGGGCCTGCCCGGCGACATGCGGCCCGACAAGGACACGCCGTTCAATCAGGCCGTGCC
>DAITMD010000410.1:0-1808 GCA_036835345.1 Sandarakinorhabdus sp.
TCATTGTCGGACAGGCTGTAACCCAGTTCCGCCAGCTTCGACCGGAAGGCGGCGCGGCCGCTGTGTTTGCCCAGCACCAGATTGGTGGCGCCCTGGCCCACGCTGTCCGGCGTCATGATTTCGTACGTGCTGGCATCCTTCAGCATCCCGTCCTGATGGATGCCGCTTTCGTGGGCGAAGGCGTTGGCCCCCACGATCGCCTTGTTGGCCTGCACCGCCATGCCGGTCACGCCTGAAACCAGCCGGCTGGCGCGGGTGATTTCGGTGGACACCACGCTTGTGGCAAAGGGCAGCACATCGTGGCGCACCTTCAGGGCCATGGCGATTTCTTCCACCGCGGCATTGCCGGCGCGTTCGCCGATGCCGTTCACGGTGGCCTCCACCTGCCGCGCGCCGGCCATGATGGCGCTGAGCGTGTTTGCCACCGCCAGCCCCAGATCATTGTGGCAGTGGGTGGAAAAAATCGCCTGATCGGCATTCGGCACGCGGGTGATCACATCACGGAACATCGCGCCATAGGTTTCGGGCGTGGCATAGCCCACCGTATCGGGCAGATTGATGGTGGTCGCGCCGGCGTTGATTGCGGTTTCCACCGCGCGGCACAGGAAATCCGGATCGGAGCGGGTGGCGTCTTCAGCTGACCATTCCACATCCGGGCACAGGTTGCGCGCCAGGCCCACCGATTGCCGGATCGCCTCCAGCACCTCTTCGGGCGATTTGTTCAGCTTCACCCGCATGTGCAGCGGCGAGGTGGCGATGAAGGTGTGGATGCGCGGTTGCCGGGCGCCCTTCAGCGCCGCCCAGGCGCGTTCGATATCGGCCGGCGCGGCGCGGGCCAGGCTGGCAACGATGGCGGTATCGCACAGATTGGCGACGGCCTGCACCGCTTCGAAATCGCCTTCCGAGGCAATGGCGAAGCCGGCTTCGATGATGTCCACCCCCAGCGCTTCGAGCTGGGCGGCAACCTTCAGCTTTTCCTCGAGGTTCATCGAGCAGCCGGGGGATTGTTCCCCGTCGCGCAAGGTGGTGTCGAAAATGCGGATCTGGTTGGTCATGGCGCTGTTCCTGAAATGCTGGTGCGTTTGCCGTTCATCCCCTCAAGGCGGTTGGCCGAGGGAGTGCGCCCAGCAGCCGACATCACGCCCGAGGGCGGGTAAGTCGCAGGAGAACCAGGGCCGGTTGCAATGCCATTCATCATCAATAACGCCAAAACGCCCCTGCGTGCAAGCGGCGGCGGACGGCATCACACGCGGGCTTGCGCCGGGCCGTTTTGCGCGGCTTGATATGCGCCATGTCCAGCCTGTTCACCGCCACCAACATCGCCTCCGCCATTCAGCTTTCGGTGGCGCCGGTGTTTCTGCTTACCGCCATCGGCGCCATGCTCAATGCCATGCTGCACCGCCTGGCGCGGGTGGTGGATCGTGCCCGCCATCTGGAGGCCAGCATTGCCGGCTTTGCCGCTGATCGCCGCCGGCTGGCCGTGGAAGAGCTTTCGGTGCTGGCCCGGCGCATGTCGGCGGCCAACTGGGCAGTGGCCCTGTGCACCACGGCAGCGCTGCTGGTGTGCATGGTCGTGGCGCTGCTGTTTCTGGAACAGCTGGTCGGCGGCCGGCTGGATCTGGCCATCGCCTGGCTGTTCGTGGCCGCCACCATGCTGCTCACCGCCGGGCTGAGCCTGTTCCTGTATGAGGTGCAGCTGGCCCTGCGCAGCGTGCGGGTGCGGGCCGCCACCCTGCTGGCGGAGCGGCGCTGAAGATCGATTGAGAAAGAGCCGCCGCGGGGCCGGTTGCGGGCGTTCAATTTTGCCA
>DAITMD010000411.1:0-1806 GCA_036835345.1 Sandarakinorhabdus sp.
ACCTGTTCCGGGGTGCCGGCGATGACGACGTGGCCGCCCTTGTCGCCGCCGTCGGGGCCGAGATCGATGATGTGGTCAGCGGTCTTGATGACGTCGAGGTTGTGTTCGATCACCACCACGCTGTTGCCCTGTTCCACCAGCGCGTGGAGCACCTCCAGCAGTTTGCGCACGTCTTCGAAGTGCAACCCGGTGGTGGGTTCATCGAGGATGTAGAGCGTGTTGCCGGTTGCCCGGCGGCTGAGTTCCTTGGCCAGCTTCACGCGCTGCGCCTCGCCGCCCGACAGGGTGGTGGCCTGTTGGCCGACCTTCACATAGCCCAGGCCAACCTCGGCCAGCATGGCGAGTTTTTCGCGTATGGGGGGGACGGCCTTGAAGAACTCGACGCCGTCTTCGATCGTCATGTCCAGCACGTCGGCGATGCTCTTTCCCTTGAACTTCACCTCCAGCGTTTCGCGGTTGTAGCGCTGGCCGTGGCACACGTCGCAGGTGACATAGACATCGGGCAGGAAGTGCATCTCGATCTTGATGACGCCGTCGCCCTGGCACGCCTCGCAGCGGCCGCCCTTCACGTTGAAGCTGAAGCGGCCGGGCTTGTAGCCGCGGGCCTGGCTTTCGGGCAGGCCGGCGAACCAGTCGCGGATGTTGGTGAAGCAGCCGGTGTAGGTGGCGGGGTTGGAGCGCGGGGTGCGGCCGATGGGGGACTGATCGATGTCGATCACCTTGTCGAGGTGGGACAGGCCATCAAGGCCGTCGTGCGGGGCGGCGAGCACGCGCGCGCCGTTCAGTTCGCGGGCGGCCGCGTTATACAGCGTATCGATGGTGAAGGTGGATTTGCCGCTGCCGCTCACCCCGGTGATGCAGGTGAAGGTGCCGAGCGGGATGCTGGCCGTCACGCCTTTCAGATTGTTGCCGCGGGCGTTCTTCACGGTGAGCTTCTTGCCCGTGCCCTTGCGGCGCCGGGCCGGCACCGGGATGGCGCGGCGGCCAGAAAGATAATCGCCGGTGATGCTGCCCGGCGCGGCGAGGATATCGGCCAGCGTGCCCGCCGCCACCACTTCGCCGCCGTGGACGCCGGCGCCCGGCCCCATGTCCACCACATAATCGGCGAGGCGGATGGCGTCTTCATCATGCTCCACCACCAGCACGGTGTTGCCCAGATCGCGCAGGCGTTTCAGCGTGAGCAGCAGGCGATCATTGTCGCGCTGATGCAGGCCGATGCTGGGTTCATCCAGCACATAGAGCACGCCGGACAGGCCGGAGCCGATCTGGCTGGCGAGACGGATGCGCTGCGATTCGCCGCCCGACAGCGTGCCGGATTTGCGATCGAGATTGAGATAATCGAGGCCGACATTGTCGAGGAAGCCGAGCCGCTCGACGATTTCCTTCAGGATCCGGTCGCCGATGGCGCGCTGCTTGGGGGTGAGCTTGTCGGCGACGCCCAGCGCCCACTTGAGCGCCTGGCCGACCGGGCGGCGAACGGCCTGGGCGATGGTTTCGCCGGCGATCTTGACGGAGAGCGCTTCGGGGCGGAGGCGATCGCCGTTGCAGACTTCGCAGGGGGAGGGGGACTGATACCGCTCCAGCTCCTCGCGCATCCAGGCGCTTTCGGTCTTGAGGCGCTTTTCGAGGTTCTTCACCACGCCTTCGAAGGGCTTTTGCACCTCATAGGTCTTGCGGCCATCCTCAAAGCGCAGGGTGATGGCGCGGCTGCCGGTGCCGTGCAGGACGGCGTGACGGGCCTCGGCCGACAAGTCGCTCCACTTGTTCTTCAGTGTGAAGCCATAGGCGCGGCCGATGCTGGCCAGC
>DAITMD010000412.1:0-1798 GCA_036835345.1 Sandarakinorhabdus sp.
GCGAAGGCTTCACGCTCACCACCGGCAGCCAGGGCGTGGCCTCCATGCGCCGCGAACTGGCCAAGGTGGTGCTGAACGTGCCGGTGGAACAGGTGCGCGTCGTCACCCATGATGTCGGCGGCGGCTTTGGCATGAAAAGCTTCCTCTATCCCGAATATGCGCTGGTGCTGCATGCCGCGCGTCAGCTTGGCCGGCCGGTGAAATGGACCGGGGAGCGCAGCGACGCCTTCCAGACCGACACGCACGGCCGCGCCATGGAAAGCCAGGCGGCGCTGGCCACCGATCCGCAAGGCCGCATCCTGGCGCTGCAGGTGGAAACCTGGTCGGATCTTGGCGCCTATCAGGCGCAGTTCGGCCCGGCGATCCAGACCATGGCTGGCGGACGGATCATCGGCGGCGTCTATCGCATCCCGGTTATCCACAATCTTGTCCACGGTGTTGTCACCAACACGGCGCCGGTGGATGCCTATCGCGGCGCCGGCCGCCCGGAATCGGCCTATATCATGGAGCGGCTGATCGAAGCCGCCGCCCGCGAACTGGGGCTGGGCGTCGATGAAATGCGGGCGCGGAACCTGCTGACCCCGGCTGAACTGCCGCACGCCAATGGCCTGGGCCTCACCTTCGACATCGGCAATTTCCCTGCCGTGCTGGAACGCGCCAAACAGGTGGCGGATTGGGCCGGCTTCCCCGCGCGCAAGGCCGCAGCAGCGGCGCGCGGGCAATTGCTGGGGCGCGGCATGGCCTATTATGTGGAGATCGCCGGCGGCGGCGGCACCGAGGAACATGCCGATGTGCGCGTGGCCGGCGATGGCCATATCGAAATGGCAGTGGGCACCCAATCCAACGGCCAGGGCCACGAAACCGTCTATGCACAGGTGCTCAGCGCCCGGCTGGGCGTGCCGATGGACCAGATCAGCATCGTGCAGGGCGACAGCAGCCGCATGGAGGTGGGCGGCGGCACCGGCGGTTCGCGTTCGATGGCGTTCGGCGGCGGCGCCGTGCTGCAGGGCGCTGACGACATGATCGCGCGCGGCACCGCGCTGGCGGCGGCCGATCTTGCCAACTCTGGCCTGGATGGCGAGGTGGATTATGCCGACGGCCTGTTCCGCGCGCGCGGCAGCAACGCGACGCTCAGTTGGGCGGAACTGGCCAGCCGGCACCCCGGCGCGCTCGATGGCCGCAGCCGCTATCAGACGAAGGAAGGCAAGCCCGCCCCCACCTTCCCCAACGGCTGCCACATCGCCGAAGTGGAGCTTGATCCCGATACCGGCATCATCGCCGTCACCCGCTATGCGCTGGTTGATGATTTTGGCGTGCTGGTGAACCCGATGCTGGTGGAAGGGCAGATCCACGGCGGCATCGCGCAGGGGCTGGGCCAGGCGGTGCTGGAGAATATCGTCTATGATGATGCCGGGCAGCTGATCACCGGCAGCTTCATGGACTATGGCATTCCGCGCGCCGACATGATGCCGCCGCAAGTGCTGTTCGAAACACTGAACACCCCGTCACCCACCAACCCGCTGGGCGTGAAGGGCTGCGGCGAGGCCGGCACCATCGGCGCGATGCCATCGGTGATGAACGCCATCATCGACGCGCTGGACGGCGCACAGGTGGAAATGCCGGCCACGCCGGAGAAATTGTGGCGACTGGCGCAGGCCGTGAAGCCGGCGCGCGCTGCCTGACCTCAGTGCGCCAGCAGGATCGGCAGCGGCGCATCGGCCAGCAGGCCGCGCGTCACGCCGCCGAACAGCATCTGCCGCAGCCGGCTGTGGCCATAGGCACCCTGCACGATCAGCGC
>DAITMD010000413.1:0-1790 GCA_036835345.1 Sandarakinorhabdus sp.
GCAGCCGCATCGGGTCGCTTTCATAGCCATTGGCGGGCTGAATGCCCACGAACACATTGCCGAACTGCGCCCCGGTAATCAGCACGTTGCGGCCATCAGACTGGAACTTGCCCGGCGCCGGGCCCCATTCCGCCTCGATATCCTTCAGATACGGCTCGGTCGCCACGATGGTGTCGGCGGGCACAAAGGCGTGGACGTTCGCCTCCTGCCCATATTGCATGGCGTTGCCTTCGATCACCCGGCGGCGCACCGCCTCGGCATCTTCGGGCACCTCCACGTCATAGCCTTCTTGCCTGAGCCGGATCAGCGTGCGGTGCAGCGATTCGAACACGGCCAAAAACTGCGCCGTGCCGGCCGCACCGCCGTTTGGCGGGAAGTTGAACAGCACCACGGCCAGCTTGCGATCCTTGTTCGCCGTCCGGCGCAGCTGCACCAGTTTCAGCATCTTGTCGGCCATCGCCTCGGCGCGTTCCGGGCAGCTCTGCATGGCGCGCACGCCATCCGAAGGCGGCCACTGGCAGGCGCGCGAACAGCCGGTGCAGGCCTCGCCGCCGGCATCGCTGCGGCCGCCGAACACCATCGGCTGCGTGCCGCCATCCAGTTCCGGAATAGCGATCATGATGGTCGATTCCAGCGGCAGCAGGCCCTGCCGGTTGGCGCCCCATTGCTGCAGCGTCTGGAACTCCACCGGATGCGCCGAGATATAGGGCCGGTCCAGCCGGGTGAGGATTTCCTCCGCCGCCTTGGCATCGCTGTAGGCCGGGCCGCCGACCAGCGAAAAGCCGGTGAGGTTGATCACCGCATCGACCGTGGCCTTGCCGTCCTTCATCATCAGCGCCTCGATCGCCGGCCGCTGGTCCAGCCCGCCCGCGAACGCCGGGATCACGTTCAGCCCGCGCGCCTCCAGCGCCCGGATAACGCCGTCATAATGGTTGCTGTCCTTGCCCAGCACGTAACTGCGCAGCATCAGCACGCCAACCGTGCCAATTGCGTCCGGCCTGTGCGGCAGGTCGGTCAGCTTCTCCGACATGCGGTTCGGCAGATCGGGGTGATAGACGCCAACGTCCGGATATTCCTGCGGCGCTTCCACCTTGCCCTGCCCGCGCAGGCCCTTGCGAGGGCCATCGGCATAACGATCGACCAGCGCCTGCACCATCTGGAAGGCGTTGTCGTCGCTGCCCGACAGCCAATATTGCAGGGTGAGGAAATAGGCGCGCACATCCTGCGCCGTGCCCGGCACATATTTCAGCAATTTGGGCAGCCGCCGCAGCACCGCCAGCTGCGCCGCGCCGCTGTTGGGTGCGCCGGCCTTTGATGAACCGCGCAGCTTCTTCAACCAGCCCAGCGGGCCCTTGGGCGGCGCATCCATGCGGTAATCGCCCATCCGCGTCATCTTCACCACGTCGGACTGGCTCATCAGGCAGACCATCGCGTCGCATTCCTCGCGGCGCGCGGTCAGCGCGTCCTTGATCATGCGGATCTGCTCATCAAGGAACAGCATGGTGACAACCACGATATCGGCGCGGGCGATATCGGCGCGCGTCGCATCCAGTTTGCCGGGCTTGTCCCAATCGGCCGCGGCGTGGAACCCGATCGAAACCGGCATCCCGGCCTTTTGAAAGCGCACCCGCGCCCGGTCGATCGCGCCCGACAGATGATTGTCCAGCGTGACGATCACGACATGGCAATGATCCGGCCGGTCCTGCTTGGATGGCGGGGTGTCAGCGCGCATAGTGGGATTTGGCCTCGTACAGCGTATCGCGGGTGATGGTGGTTATGCCCAGTTCGGC
>DAITMD010000414.1:0-1758 GCA_036835345.1 Sandarakinorhabdus sp.
AGCAGATACAGGCCATGCACCAGGCAGATGCCGGCGGCGATCATCGTAACCCCTTGAACCATCAGCATGGACCAGTGGCGATTGGCATCATGGTCGCGCCGGTTGGCCACCATCATCAGCCCATAGCGCGTCATCGACATGGCCAGCAGCCCCAGATAGACCATCATCGTGCCGAACATGCCGCGATAGAGCACGGCATCAGTCAATTCCGGGTGCATCGCCAGCGGCCACACCAGCGAAAGCGCCCCCATTCCAAGCGCCTGGCTGGCAGCGGTATAGATGGCCGCCGAAAACACCAAGCCCCAGCGCCGGTGCGCGGGGCCGCCCTTGCGCGTGATCACGGCTCCCCAGAAGCTGGTGAGCGCCACCACGCCGGCACCGACATGGATGGCAAGAAAAATGTGGAACAGCCAGGGCACGCTGCTGTCGCTATCATCCCGACTGCACATTTGCCAATGCTGCCCCAATGCTGCCTTGCAACATCGTCGGCCCCATGCTAGCCGCGCCCGGCAACTCGGTGGGTCCTGCCCGCCGCGCCCTTTGTCACATTCTGCCATCAGCGGGGCCAAAGCTTTGGACGCACCGATCTCATCCAGCGTGGCCACCGGCCTTTCCGGTCGCTATGCGCGTGCGCTGTTCTCCCTCGCCATCGAAAGCAAGGCGATTGCCGCGGTCGAAGCCAGCCTTGGCGCCTTGACCGAAGCCATGGCCGAATCGGCCGACCTCAAGGCGCTGGTGTCCTCACCCGTTGTCGGCCGCGGTGCTGCGGCAGCCGCCGTTACCGGTGTGGCCAAGGGGCTGAACATCGATGGCCTCACGCAGAATTTCCTTGGCGTGCTTGCCGCCAATCGCCGCCTGTCGCTGCTGCCGGCCATCATCCGCGATTTTGCCGCTCTGAACGCCGCCCGCAAGGGTGAGGTGACCGCCACGGTGACAGCCGCCCACAAGTTGACCGCAGCCCAGCAAAAGGCGCTGGCCGCCAAGCTGAAGGCCGGCATCGGCCGCGACGTGGCGCTGGATGTGACCGTCGATCCATCGATCCTGGGTGGATTGATGGTGCGCGTGGGCAGCCGCCTGATCGATTCCTCATTGAAGACCCGGCTCGAAAATCTCGGCCAGGCGCTGACAGCCTAAGAAGGACCAGACATGGACATCAACGCCGCCGAAATCTCGCGGATCATCAAGGACCAGATCGCCAATTTCGGCACCGAAGCACAGGTGTCCGAAGTCGGTCAGGTGCTGAGCGTGGGCGACGGGATCGCCCGCGTGCACGGCCTGGACAAAGTGCAGGCCGGCGAAATGGTGGAATTCCCCGGCGGCATCAAGGGCATGGCCCTGAACCTTGAAAGCGACAATGTCGGCATCGTGATCTTCGGGTCAGACAGCGCCATCAAGGAAGGCGACACCGTCAAGCGCACCGGCACCATCGTGGACGTGCCGGTTGGCAAGGGCCTGCTCGGCCGCGTCGTCGATGGTCTGGGCAATCCGATCGACGGCAAGGGTCCGCTGGTGGACGTCAAGCGCATGCGCGTGGAAGTGAAGGCGCCGGGCATCATCCCGCGCAAGAGCGTCCACGAACCGATGCAGACCGGCCTGAAGGCGCTGGATGCGCTGGTGCCCGTCGGCCGCGGCCAGCGCGAGCTGATCATCGGTGACCGGCAGACCGGCAAGACCGCGGTCGCCATCGACACGTTCATCAACCAGAAGACGGTGAACGCTGGCACGGATGAGAGCAAGAAGCTCTATTGCATCTATGTC
>DAITMD010000415.1:0-1752 GCA_036835345.1 Sandarakinorhabdus sp.
TCGGGCCGGTTTGATCAAAGCCTTCCGACCGCGCGATGAATGGCACGATTTCAAAGCTGGCGCTGGGCGCATAGCGCGCCGTGGCCGACAACTGCCAGAAACTGGCGCGCGTGGCGTTGTAGAACTCGTCCTGAAACACCGCGCCGCCCAGCCCCAGGCTCAGCCTGTCGCTCACCGGCAGATTGGCATCAGCCTCCAGGGCCAGATTGCCCCACTGATTGGCCGCCCCCAGCAGGCTGAACGCGGTCTTGTCGCCCGGTGTGCGGAAGGCATAATCGACAATGCCTGTCGGCGCCGGAAACGGACTGCCCAGCGCCGACAGGCCGACACGGATGTTGGTCGTGCGCCGCAGTCGCGGGTTGAGGCCCCAGACCTGATCGAAATACAGCCCGTCGATCCGCACATTGCCGGCCGCCGTGGGCGAAAAGCCCCGCACATTGCCACTGTTGTACAGCCCGATCGTTTCCCGCCCGATCGAGGTGCCAAAGGCATCGGCGGCACTGCGCACTGCGTTCTCGGCCGCCCGTTCGCCGGTGGCGGCGGTGGTATCGGCCGGCGGTGCTTGCGCTGCTGCTGGCAGGGCAATGGCGGCACCCAGGAAGACCAGCGCCCGCATCAATAGCGGACCCTTGCTGTCAGGCCAAAGGTGCGCGGCCGCAACACAATCTCTTCGCGCTGGGTGCGCGTGTCGAAACCGGTCGGGCGAAAGCCATTGGTGGCGAACAGCGCCAGTTGTTGCAGCGCCACGTTTTCATTGGTCAGGTTGCGGACGAAGAGCGACATGTCGAATGTGCCGGAGCGCAGGCCGATCCGCGCATCCACCTGGGTCTGTGCGGGCAGATCAACTCCGAATTCCGGATTGGCGCGGGGCCCGTAAAGCGGATCGATGCGGCTGCCGACATGGCGGACATCGGCCGCGGCATAGGGGCTGAAATCGCCAAGCAGCGGCTGCGGCGCTGCGTATTCCAGCCCGAAGTTGAAGGTCCATTCCGGGATATAGCCCAGCCGCTCGCCGCGCGTGATGCCGGCCTCCGGTGCATCGGCGGTGAATTTGCCATGGGTGTAACCGATCACGGCACTGGCATTAAGGCCTGGCGCCAGCGCCAGCGCGGCTTCGATCTCGACACCCTGGATGCGGGCGGTGCCGGCATTGCCGGTATAGGAAATCACCGAATTGTCGGAACAGGTGAAAGACACGCCGGTCTGGATATCCTGCCAGTCGACCCGGAAGGCGGCGGCGTTGATGGCCAGGCGATTGTCCCTGGTGCGCGCCTTCACCCCCACTTCATATGACCACGCGCTGTCAGCATCGAACTGGTCGGGCTGCGCCGGGAAGCTGCTGCGGTCAGGGCATTGGCCGCGCAGGTTTTCGGGCGGGTTGCCGCCGCCCGTGCGAAAGCCATCGGCGGCAGAGACATAGGCGGTGAAGCCATCCGATGCCCGCCAGCTGGCGACAAAGCGCGGCGTGAGCCGGGTTTCGCTGGCGGTCAGCCGGGTCGGGTTGGCGCGATCGCCGGGATCATCGAACGCCGGGAAAGATGCACCGCGCAGCAGCGTCTGGGTGTAATGCGTCAGGCGCAGACCGCCAGCCACGGCAAAGCCGCCGCCCAGTGCCAGTTCGGCATTGGCGAAGGCGGCATATTCATCCTCGGCAAAATCATCGCGGCCATCATAGCTGACCGCATCGACCACGCCGAACTGATCGAACAGCGTCTGCGGCGAGCCTTCGAAGCTGTAGAGGATCGTATCGGC
>DAITMD010000416.1:0-1751 GCA_036835345.1 Sandarakinorhabdus sp.
CCTGCCCCCGCGCCCGCAGATCCAGGATCAGCGGCGCCAGCTTCACCGCTTCCGGACGGGTGCCGGCAATGAACATCAATTGCGGAACATCATGGTCAGCCGGCATGGAAATCCTGCGCGAAATGTCTGACCCGAAACGCACTATGGCGCAGGCTTCAGCCCGGGCCAAGCTGCTTTGCGGCCTTGCAACCCTCCTGATCGCCCAGCTGGCAGGCGCGGGCGACCGCCCGGCGCAGTTCCTGCCGTTCGGTGTCCGGCAGCTGGGTTTTGGCCTGCATCAGCGCGCCGGCATAGGTAATGCAGCCCTTCGCATTGCCGCCGTCACAGATCGGCCGCAGCAGGGCCAGCGCCTGGGCGCGTTTACCATTCATCGCCATCAGGCCGGCATCGGCCACCACGTCACGGTGGCCGCCATCGGTCAGCCACGCGCAGGCCGGCTGATGATCCAGTGCCACGCAGGCGATGCGGCGTGCGTTGATCGCCTTGGCCTGATCCGGCGGGCCGGCCTGGCTGGTCAACAGGCTGTCGCTCCAGCCAACGCAAGCGCGGGCGTTGCGCAGATTGCAGCCCTTTTCGAACAATGGCCGGGCCGCCCGCCGATCCGCCGGCACCAGCGTGCCATCGTTCAGCAGTTGCGCCAGACCGGTGCAGCCCAGCGCGTTGTCCTGCTTGCAGGCCTGTTCCAGCAGCGTCCGCGCTCTGGGGCCATCGGCCGGGCCGCCTTCACCCTTGGCCAGCATGTCGCCCAGATTGGCGCAGCCAAAGGCCTGTCTGAGATCGCAGGCCTGGCCCAGCAGCGCCCGCGCCCGCACCGGATCGGCGGCCAGCCCGGTGCCGGCGCGATAGGCATTGCCCAGATTGTTGCAGGCCGCGCCATCTTTGCCGTCACAGGCGATGGCATAGAGCCGGTTGGCCTCCGCCCGGTCGGCCGGACCACCCTCCCCGCCGGCCAGCATCACCGCCAGCAGCCGGCACGACGGCGCATCACCCTTGTCACAGCCAGATTTCAGCGGCGGGCGCGCCGCGGCAAGATTGGCCGCGCCGCCGCTCGCCCGCAGCGTCTGCCCCTGATTGTAACAGCCCACAGCTGAATCCAGCGTGCAGGCGCGGGCAAAGAAATTCAGCCGGCGGGCCTCCTCTTTCGGATCGGGGCCGCGCTGGATCATGGCACCGGCATCACTGCACGCGCGGCCATCGTTGGCGGTGCAGCGCAGTTCAAACAATTTCAGCGCTTCATAGCGATAGCCCAGATCGCGCATCGCCACCGCGTTCAGATAATCATCGGCCAGCTTGCGGCTTTCCAGCACCTTGCAGGCGCCTTCCTGCCCGTTCACGCAGGAATAGCGGAGCAGCTGGGTTCCCTGCTTCGGATCCGCCGGGCCGCCCTGCCCGGTCAGCAGCATGTCACCCAGGATGGCACAGCCCAACTTGTCCTGAGCGGGATACTGGTTCCTGGTCGGCAGATGTATGGTGCACAGATTTTCGGTGATCAGCGTGCGCGCTTCGGCCCGGTTCTGCAGGGCCGGTGGGCCATAGGTCAGGGTCTGCACCAACTGGCTGCAGTTGTCCTGACGGTCAAAGTCATCGCCGCGTTCCTTTTTCGGGACGGCGCACCCGCGGCGCCACAGGCGCGCTGCAGCCGCTTCGTCGGGCTTGCCGGCAAGGTCCAGCTTGTGCAGCAGGCCGGCGCGATAGCATTCGCTGCCAAAATCGTTGCAGGTCCGCGAAAAGGCATCGCGCGCCCTGGCATA
>DAITMD010000417.1:0-1743 GCA_036835345.1 Sandarakinorhabdus sp.
ATCCTGCGCCGGGTCTTCGGCATAAAGGCGCACCTGCACGGCGTGGCCCTGCGGCACGGGGGCCGGGCCATCCATGAAGGCGAAATCGCCGCCCGCCGCGCGCACCATCCACGCCACCAGATCGATGCCCATCACCGCTTCGGTCACGCCATGCTCCACCTGCAGGCGGGTGTTCATTTCAAGGAAATAAAAGTCCTCAGTGTCAGCATCATAGAGGAACTCCACCGTCCCGGCATTCAGGTAGCGCGCCGCCTCGCCCAGCCGCACCGCCGCCGCAATCAGCCGGGCGCGCACATCGCCGGGCAGGCCGGGGGCGGGGGCTTCCTCCACCACTTTCTGGTTGCGCCGCTGCAGCGAACAGTCCCGCTCGCCCAGCGCCATGATGCGCCCGGCGCCGTCGCCGAAAATCTGCACCTCCACATGGCGGGCGCGGGCAACATAACGCTCCAGAAACACGCCGGCATCGCCGAAATTGCTCTGCCCCAGCCGCGCCACCGCGGCAAAGGCGTCGCGCAGTTCGGCATCATCGCCGCACACCCGCATGCCGATGCCGCCGCCGCCCGCCGTCGCCTTCAGCATCACCGGATAGCCGATGGCGCTGGCAGCCGCGACGGCCGCATCGGCACCCGGCAGCAGCGCACTGCCCGGCGCCAGCGGCACGCCCTGTTCGGCGGCCAGCGCGCGGGCGCTGTGCTTCAGGCCGAAGGTGCGGATATTGGCCGGCGTTGGCCCGATGAAGAGGATGCCGGCGGCCGCGCAGGCATCGGCAAACCCGGCATTTTCCGCCAGAAAGCCATAGCCGGGGTGAATGGCCTCAGCCCCGGTGGCCCTGGCGGCGGCGATGATTGCCGCGCCGTCCAGATAGGTATCGGCCGGGCGCTCCCCGGGCAGGCGCACGGCGGCATCGGCGGCGGCGACATGGCCCGATGCGGCATCGGCGTCGGAATAGACCGCCACGGATTTCAGCCCCATCGCCTTCAGCGTGCGGATGATGCGCGTGGCAATGGCGCCGCGATTGGCGATCAAGACGGTGGTGATCGTCATGCGCTGACGATCATCCTGACCGGTGTGGGATTGAAGGCGTTGCACGGGTTGTTGATCTGCGGGCAGTTCGAAACCACCACGATCACGTCCATCTCGGCACGCAGTTCCACGCTGAGGCCGGGGGCGGACAGGCCGTCAACGATGCCCAGCGCGCCATCGGCCTCCACCGGCACGTTCATGAAGAAATTGATGTTGGATACGATATCGCGCTTGCCGCGCCCCTGGAGCAGATTGGCCTCCAGGAAATTTTCCACGCAGGCATGCTGGCTGCGCGTGTGGTGGCCATAACGCAGCGTGTTGGATTCGCACGAACAGGCGCCGCCGATGGTGTCGTGATAGGCAATGTCGCTGGCGGTGATCGTCATCATCGGGCGGCCTTCGTTCGACATCAGGCGCGTGCCGGTGCGCAGGAACAGATTGGCCTGCGCCGCCACCGTATCCTGCGCGCTGTAACGCTCGGCATCGTCAGCGGCGGCATAGATCAGGAAATCCACCGCCTGATTGCCCTCCAGATCGATGATGCGCAGCGTCTGCCCGGCGTTCACCCGGTGCAGCCACGGCGCGCGGGCGGGCACGATCTCGTCGTGGATTATGGCACCGGGAAGGGGATGGTGGGTCATGTCTATTCTCAGCGGCGATACAGATCTTCAACATTCAGAAAGGCGCGCAGCCCTTCCGGCGATGCGGTGCGGATGGGAT
>DAITMD010000418.1:0-1738 GCA_036835345.1 Sandarakinorhabdus sp.
GCCGGGGAAATAATGGGTAACCGCGCCCGTGGTCACGCCGCCGGCCGCCGCCACGTCGCGCAGCGAAGCGCCCGCCAGCCCGGCGCTGGCGATCATGCCGGCAGCGGCTTCGGCCAGTTGCTGGCGGCGGGCATCATGGTTGGCAATTCTTGGCATAACGCTTGTTACATAACGATTGTTATGTCGATTCGCAAGCACCTCTTGCCCGCGTCCTCATGGGCTGCGGCGGCGCTGGCCGTGCCGTGCGCAACCGGCTAGGCTGCGGCCATGCATCTCCTGATCCTGGGCCTCGGCTATACCGCTGCGCGCATTGCCGATCGCGCGCGGACCGCCGGCTTTGCCATCACCGCCGTGCGCTCCCGCGCCGGTGACGGCGTGCTGACCCTGGACAGCCCGGCGTTGCCCGGCATCATCGCCAGCGCCAGCCACATCTTGTGCTCCGTGCCGCCAGCGCCCGATGGCAGCGATCCGGTGCTGGCGGCGCATGGGGCGGCGCTGGCCGCGGCACCGGCGCGCTGGGTGGGCTATTTGTCGTCCACCGGTGTCTATGGCGATACCGGCGGTGCATGGGTGGATGAAGCCAGCCCGCGCCGCGGCCGCCGCTCGGCACGCAATCTGGCCGATGAACTATGGGAGCAACTGCACCCGCAGTCGCGCCTGTTCCGCCTGCCCGGCATCTACGGCCCCGGACGCAGCGCGCTGGACCGGCTTGCGGCCGGCCCTGTCGCCCGGATCGACAAGCCCGGCCATGTGTTCAGCCGCATCCATGTCGATGATATCGTGGCGGCGGTGCTGGCCAGCATGGCGGGCGGCCCGCCCGGCATTTACAATATTGCCGATGATCTGCCGGCGCCGGGCGAAGCCGTCACCGCCGCCGCCGCGCGCCTTTTGGGGCTGCCGGTGCCGCCGCTGGTGGCGCTGGCCGATGCCGCGCTGTCGCCGATGGGCGCTGCCTTTTATGCCGAGTGCCGGCGTGTGGCCAACGGCCGCATGAAAAGGCAGCTTGGCGTCTCGCTGCTTTACCCTGATTATCACGCCGGCCTTGCGGCCTGCCTGAAGGAGATGCGCTCATGAAGTTCGGCACCGGCCAATCCACCGTCCGCGTTGAAGATGCCCGCCTGCTCACCGGGCAGGGGCGTTTCACCGATGATCTGGCGCGGCCCGGCATGCTCTATGGCGTCACCGTGCGCAGCCCGCATGCCCATGCCCGCATCACCGGCATCGATACCGAAGAAGCGCTGGCGGTGCCGGGCGTGGTGGCGGTCTATACCCACAAGGATATCGCCGGTTATGGCCCGATCCCCTGCCTGGTGCCGCTGTCGGGCGATGTGAAGACGCCGCGCCTGCTGCTGGCCGAAGAACATGTCCGCTTCGTCGGCGATGGCGTGGCCTTCGTGGTGGCCGACAGCCGCGAAGCCGCCCGCGCCGGTGCGG
Organism: Sandarakinorhabdus sp.; assembly: GCA_036835345.1. GTDB lineage: Bacteria > Pseudomonadota > Alphaproteobacteria > Sphingomonadales > Sphingomonadaceae > Sandarakinorhabdus. Next base: position 1,435 of record DAITMD010000418.1, read on the forward strand.
ACGCAGTGTGGGTGGATTATGAGGAACGGCCGGCGGCGGCCAGCATCGCCGCCGCGCTGGCCCCGGATGCGCCGCGCATCTGGCCTGAGGCGGCCTCCAACAGCCTGTTCGACTGGCAGGTGGGTGACGGCGCGGCGGCAGCGGCCGCCATCGCCGGCGCGGCCCACGTCACGCGGCTGAACATCGTGCAGAACCGCATCGCCCCCACATCGATGGAGGTGCGCGCCGCGCTGGGCGAATATGCCGAGGGCGAAGGCTTCACGCTCACCACCGGCAGCCAGGGCGTGGCCTCCATGCGCCGCGA
>DAITMD010000419.1:0-1722 GCA_036835345.1 Sandarakinorhabdus sp.
ATGCGCTCACCGCCACGGCGCGCGCCGCCGGCAAGGACCGTTTCTTCACCTTCATTACCTCCATCGCCGAAGAGGACGCCTTCTTCGATCAGGGCCGGACAGCGGCCTTCGGCATCCGCCTGCGCTTTGATGATGCGGCACGCCGGGTGTTCGTGATCGATGCCTTTGAAACCGGCCCGGCCTTTGCTGCCGGCCTGGATCGCAGCGCCGAAATCCTCGCCATCGGCCCATCGACCACCAGCCTGCAAACCGTATCCAGCTTGATGGCACAGGGCGGCAACGGCGCTGTCTCCGATGCCTTCGGGCCGTCTGATGCCGGCGTCACCCGCGCGATCCAGTTCCGGATCGGCGGCGTGCTCAGCACCGTCACCGTGACCAAGGCAGACTTCAACATCCCGCCGGTTTCACCGCGCTTTGGCGTGCAGTCGCTGCCCGATGGCAATGGCGGCCAGATCGGCTATATCAACCTGCGCAGTTTCATCAGCACCGCCGAAACGCCGCTGCGCACCGCCTTCAACAATTTCCGCAATGCCGGCATCACCCGGGTGATCATCGATTACCGCTATAATTCGGGCGGGCTGGTGCGGGTGGCGGAAACCTCCGGCGATCTGCTCGGCCGGAACCGATTGGCGAGCGACGTGTTCAGCTTCACCACCTATCGCCCGTCGAAATCGGCGGAGAATGAAACCCGCCTGTTCCGCACCGTATCGCAAAGCATCGCGCCCACCGCGCTGGCCTTCATCACCACGGATGCGTCGGCTTCGGCCAGCGAGCTGGTGATCAACAGCATGCTGCCCTATCTGCGCTCCAACCTGACGATGGTGGGCGAAAACACCGATGGCAAGCCGGTGGGGCAGATCGCCATCGATCGCCCGGCCTGCGATGACCGGCTGCGCATCGTTGCCTTCGCCACCCAGAATGCCGACCGGCGCGGCGATTATTTCAACGGGCTGGCCAGCGAAGTGGAAGCGCAGGGCGGCCGCACCTGCCAGGCCACGGACAATGATGCCCTGCAGATGGGCAATCCGTCCGAAGCCTCCACCGCCCGCGCCATCCAGTCGATCGGCGGCGGCATCTGCGTGCCGATCGATGGCGTGGCCAACACCGCACAGGCCGAACCGCGCCGCACCGGCCTGCTCACCGCCCGCCGGCCCAGCGCGGCGCAGCGCGACATGGCCGGACTGTTCTAAACGCGCAGCAGCTGCTTGCCGAAATTGCGGCCTTCAAACAGCCGGCGCAGCGTGGCCGGGCAATTCTCGAAGCCCTCGGCCACATCCTCGGCGGTTTTCAGCCTGCCCTCGGCCATCAGCTTTGAAAGCGCCGCCACGCCCTCGCCATAACGTTTGGCGAAATCCAGCACGATGAAGCCTTCCATCCGCCCGCGCATCACGGTGAGGTTCATGTAATTGCGCAGCCCCGGCGAGCGATGTTCGGCGGTGTCGTTATAGCTGGAAATGCCGCCGCACAGCACGACGCGGGCGTTCAGCGCCAGATTGGCCAGCGCGGCGTCCAATATCTCGCCGCCAACATTTTCGAACACCACATTGACGCCCTTTGGCGCATGGCCCTGGATGGCGCGGGCCACGCTGCCGGCGCGGTAATCGATGCAGGCGTCCGCCCCGGCCTCCTGTTCCACCCAGCGGCATTTTTCCGGCCCGCCAGCGATACCCACCACCTTGCAGCCCAGCGCCTTGGCAATCTGCACCACCACGCTGCCGGTGG
>DAITMD010000420.1:0-1718 GCA_036835345.1 Sandarakinorhabdus sp.
GAGCAGGGCGAGGGTTGGCAACATTGGCGGGCTATCCCCAGTTCAGGGCCTCAATATGGGCGCTGAACCGGCCAAATCAAGCCGGCGGATCGGCAATCATTGCCGTAAAACTCGCCTCGGCGGCAAGTTTCCCGTCCACTTCGGCGCGGCCGGTGAACTTGGCCACCTTGCCGCGATCCTGCACCACTTCCACTTTCAGATGCAGCAGACAGCCCGGCTCCACCGGAACCCGGAACTTGGCATTCTCGATCGCCATGAAATAGACCAGCTTGTCGCCCGCCCCGTCCGGCCCGGCCTTCTGCCGCGCCGTGTGGATGGCCAGAACGCCGGCCGTCTGCGCCAGCGCCTCGATGATCAGCACACCGGGCATGACCGGGCGGGCCGGGAAATGCCCGGCAAAGAACGGCTCGTTGATGGTCACCGCCTTGATGCCGGTGGCGGACTGACCGGGGATGATATCCACCACCCGGTCAACCAGCAGCATCGGAAAGCGGTGCGGCAGCAACGCCATCACCCCCAGCACATCCACCGCGTCCAGCGCGGCAGCAGAGCCCTCGCTCATCAGCGGCGCGGCGGCGTGGCCGGGGCCGTCGTCGGCGGCGCGGTGCCGGCCGGCGCGGCCGGCGGCGTTGTCGACACCTTGGGCAGCGCCTTGTCGAGACGGGCGACCACATCGGTGGTGATGTCGATGGCGGCGGCGTGCTGGATGGTCACCTGCTCGTCCACGGCGATATTGGCGCCGCGTTCGCGCATGATCTGGCTGATGATCGGCTGCGCGCCGTCGTTGATCTGCTTGACCACCCATTGTTCGGCCACCTGGATTTCCTGCTGGCGGCGCTGCACTTCCTGTTCGGCCTGGGTGCGGCGGGTTTCGAAATCGCGCGCCTTGGTTTGCCAGGCCTGCACCGCGGCCGGTGCGGCGCCCTGCGCCGGAGCCGTGTCGCGCAGGGTCTTTTCCTCGGATTGCAAGCTGGTGCGCAGCGTGTTCAGCCGCGCCTGCAGCGCATCGGCCTTGGGCTTCAGTTCCGCCTGCGCCGCCTTGGCAGCAGCCGAATTGGCGATCATTTCCTGGCGATCAACCGTGACGATCACGGCCGGCGGCAGTGTTTGCGCCATCACTGGCATGGCGGCGCCGGCAAGCGCCAGCGCAATGAGCATTTTCTTCATCAGAATGCAGTCCCTACGTTGAATTGGAAAAGTTGCGGATCATCGCCTGGCTGCGTGACCAGAGCTTTGGCAAGATCAAACCGGAACGGCCCGAATGGCGAATTCCAGTTGACCCCGATACCCACCGAAACGCGCGGTTTCGGCGTATTGCCGAGAAACTCCTCGACGAATCCAGCGGAAAATCCATCCGAGGGCAGACACGGTGCGGTCTGGCCGGGCAGAACTGGCGCCGGGCCGCCAACACCATCCTGACAGGTGAGCGTGGGCGCGCGCAGGCTCCACAGCGCGCCGGCATCGACAAAGATCGATGGCCGCAGGCCCAGTTCCTGCACCGCCGAACCCAGCGGGATGCGGATTTCGGCGCGGGCCAGATAATAGGCCCGCCCGCCCAGTGCATCGTCCAGCGCCTGCCGGCGATCATCCACAACCGTGCCATCGATGTTCAGCGGCCGGCGCAGCACGCGCGGCCCCACGCCGCGAATGTTGAAGCCGCGGAACTGCGGCTGCCCCAGGAAGAAGCGGTTGGTCAGGATCACGTCCTGCCCGCCATA
>DAITMD010000421.1:0-1709 GCA_036835345.1 Sandarakinorhabdus sp.
GGGGCAGGCGGTGGCGCCGGGGTTCATCAACATGCTCAGCTGGTCGAACGAATCGCTGATCGAGGATGGCCGCGCGCTGTCGGATCTGAAGCAGGGTGTCACGCTGGAGGTGATGGGCGAAGGCACCAGCATGGGGCCATGGACAGACGCGCAGAAGGCAGCGCGCGAGGCCCGGCAGGACGACATACGCTACAAGGTGACGTGGACACGGCTGGCCGAATATCTGGACATGCTGGCGGCGAAGGGCATTGCGGTGAACGTGGCGAGCTTTGTGGGCGCATCGACGGTGCGCGTGCATGAACTGGGCGAGAATAATGTGCAGCCCACCCCGGAGCAGCTGCGGCGGATGCAGGGGCTGGTGCGCGCCGCCATGCACGAGGGCGCGCTGGGGGTGGGATCGGCGCTGATCTACACGCCGGGCAATTATGCCGGCACGGCGGAACTGACGGCGCTGGCCAGGGCAGCGGGGGACTGCGGCGGCATGTACATCAGCCATATCAGGAACGAAGGCCCCACCATCGAAGCGGCGCTGGACGAGATCATCGCCATCAGCCGGAACAGCGGCGCGCGGGCGGAAATTTATCACCTGAAACAGGCCGGTCGGAACAATTGGGGCAAATATGCCGACGTGATTGCCCGTATCGAGGCGGCGCGGGCCAGCGGCGTGCAACTGACGGCGGATATGTACAGCTATGCCGCCTCCTCCACCGGGCTGGATGCATCGATGCCGCTGTGGGTGCAGGAAGGCGGGATCGAGCAGTGGACGGCGCGGATGAAGGATCCGGCCGTGCGCGCCCGCGTAATCGCCGAGATGAAATCGCCGCCGCCGGGCGAGACCAATTCGATGCAGGAGGCCGGCGGGCCGGACAAGGTGCTGCTGCTGGGCTTCCGGTCCGATGCGCTCAAACCGCTGACCGGCAAGACCCTGGCCGAAGTGGCGGCGATGCGGGGCACCTCTGCCGAGGACACCGCCATCGATCTGGTGATCGAGGATGGCAGCCGCATCCAGGTCGCCTATTTTTCGATGAACGAGGACAATGTGCGGCGGCAGGTGGCGATCCCGTGGATCAGCTTTGCCAGCGATGCCGAGGCGCAGGCCCCCGAAGGCGTGTTCCTGAAAAGCAGCACGCACCCGCGCGCCTATGGCAATTTCGCCCGCGTGCTGGGCAAATATGTGCGCGAGGAGAAGGTGATTTCGCTGGCCGAAGCGGTGCGCAAGCTGAGCGCGCTGCCGGCCGACAATCTGCGCATCGAAGGGCGCGGGCGGCTGAAGCCCGGCAATTTTGCCGATATCGTGATCTTCGATCCGGCCACCATCACCGACACCGCGACCTTTGCCCGGCCGCAGCAGCTGGCGGTGGGGATGAGCCATGTGTGGGTGAACGGCGTGCAGGTGCTGGATGCCGGCACGCCGACCGGCGCGGCGGCGGGGCGGCATGTGAAGGGGCCGGGCGCGGGCAGGTGTCCCGCCTAATTGTTGCGCAGGATTTCCACGATGATGTCGCCGGCCTCCAGCCGCCTGGCGCCGGGATCGAAGAAGCCCACCGGCTGGCCGGCGCGGATGATGCGCACGCCAAGGCCGGTGGTGATTGCGGCAAGCGGCTGGCCCACCTCGTTGGCCGCCACCTGCCGTTCGCACAGCGCCACGCGGCCATGGGCGGCGGCCAGATCGGTGATATAATCCACCGCGTGGCCATTGGTGGCGGCGC
>DAITMD010000422.1:0-1696 GCA_036835345.1 Sandarakinorhabdus sp.
GCATCGAAACCATCTTCATCGCCGTCTCCTCCCGCCATGTCCTCCTGCCGGTGAAGAATGCGCCAATCTGTCGCCGGTGCGCAAGCGGCGGGGGATCGCGGGGCCACGCTTCGTAGTTGTTGACGCACGGGATATCCCTTTGCTGCCAATGCAGTTAACGGGCGGCCCGCCACGTCCAGCACAGGAATGCCCCCCTTGTCCCTGCCGCTTCGCTTCGCCGTAATGTTGACGGCCGCTCCAGCTGCGCTCGCCGCTGCCCAGTCTGCACCGCCGGCCCCTGTCCAGACTGCGCAGGAATTTGCCGACGACGAAGAGGTGATCACCGTGTCCACCACTCGCCTGCCCGGCCAGGTGGTGGGCGATATCAAGCCCGAACTGGTGATCGGCACACAGGAACTGCGCGCCATCGGGGCCGGATCGATCGCTGAACTTCTGGGTGAACTTGCGCCGCAAACCCGTTCCGGGCGCGGCCGCGGTGGCGGCGCGCCGGCGGTGCTGCTGAACGGCAAGCGCGTGTCGGGCTTTGCCGAAATTCGCAAGATCCCGCCCGAAGCCATCGCCCGCGTGGAAGTATTGCCCGAAGAGGTCAGCCTGAAATACGGCTTCCGCGCCGATCAGCGGGTGGTCAATTTCGTGCTGCGCCCGCGCTTTCAGGCGTGGACCGGGGAGCTTGATATCGGCGGCCCCACCGATGGCGGCCGCTTCTCCACCGAAATCGAAGCCAATCTGCTGCGCCTGAGGAACAGCACCCGCACCAGCATCGAGGCCGAATATCGGATCGACACGATGGTGACCGAAAACGAGCGGCGCATCACCACGCCGCCGCAAAACCGGCCTTTCGCGCTGGGCGGCAACATCAGTGCCGTCCTGCCCGGCGGCGAGATCGATCCGGCGCTGCCCGGCCTGATCGTGGCCGGCGTGCCGGCCGGCGTGGCCAACCCCACGCTGGCGCAATTTGCCGTCACGCCGGCGAACAGCACCGATATCCGCCCGTTCCGCTCGCTGCTGCCCGACAGCCGCACCGCCAGCCTGAACGGCACCATCGCCGGCAGCCTGGGCAATGTTGGCGCAACGCTGACCGGCGGGATCGAGCGCACGCTTTCCGAAGCGCGGCTGGGCCTTGCCTCGGCCAGCCTGACGCTGCCGGCCGGCAGCCCCTTCTCGCCGTTCGCCGGCGATGTGCTGGTCAATCGTTATTCGCCCGATGTGCTGGGCCGCTTTGGGGACAGCTGGAACAGCCGGCTGGGCACGGTGCTGGACGGCAATCTGGGCAAATGGCGCTGGAACCTCACCGGCAACTGGGCCCATGCCGAAACCCGTACCCGCATCGATCGCGGTTTTGATCTGTCGGGCGCGCAGGCGCAGATCATCGCCGGCACCTTGTCTCCCTATGGCGATGCCGCGCTGGACGGCCCGGCCCTGACCGACAGCGCCACCAGCATCAGCGACAATGCCAGCCTTGATCTGCTGCTGAACGGCAGCGCCTTCCTGATGCCGGCCGGGCCAGTGAACCTGGCGCTGAAAGGCCAGGTGCAGCATTTCGCGCTCGATACACGCAGCTTGCGCGCCGGTCTGGCCACCAGCGCCGATCTGGCGCGCACGCAGGGCAATTTTCAGGCCAATATCGATCTGCCGATCGCATCGGTGCGCGACAATGTGCTGCCGGCCCTGGGCAGGCTGACGCTCAATGGCAATA
>DAITMD010000423.1:0-1689 GCA_036835345.1 Sandarakinorhabdus sp.
GGGCTGAAAACCGCCTGCATCACCAAGGTGTTCCCCACCCGCAGCCACACGGTGGCGGCGCAGGGCGGCATCGCCGCGGCGCTGGGCAACATGGGGCCGGATCACTGGACATGGCACATGTATGACACGGTGAAGGGCAGCGACTGGCTGGGCGATCAGGACGCCATCGAATATCTGTGCAAGGAAGCGCCCGCCGCCGTTTACGAACTGGAACATTTCGGCGTGCCGTTCAGCCGCACCGAAGCCGGGCGCATCTATCAACGGCCGTTTGGCGGCATGATGCAGAATATGGGCAACGGCCCACCGGCGCAGCGCACCTGCGCGGCGGCCGATCGCACCGGTCATGCCATGCTGCACGCGCTCTATCAGCAGAGCCTGAAGTACAGCACCGATTTCTACATCGAATATTTTGCCATCGATCTGATTATGCACGAAGGCCAGTGCAAGGGCGTGATCGCCATCAACATGGAAGATGGCAGCATCCACCGTTTCCGCTCGCATCAAACCGTGCTGGCGACCGGCGGTTATGGCCGCTGCTATTTCTCTGCCACCTCCGCCCACACCTCGACTGGCGATGGCGGCGGCATGGCGATCCGCGCCGGGGTGGCCATGCAGGACATGGAGTTCGTGCAGTTTCACCCGACCGGCATCTATGGCGCCGGCGTGCTGATCACCGAAGGCGCGCGCGGGGAGGGGGGCTATCTCACCAACTCGGCCGGCGATCGTTTCATGGAGCGTTATGCGCCGTCGGCCAAGGACCTGGCCAGCCGTGACGTGGTCAGCCGTTCGATGGCGATGGAAATCCGCGAGGGCCGCGGCGTGGGCGCGGAGGGCGACCATATCCACCTGCACCTCAATCACATCGATCCCGCCGTGCTGCACCAGCGCCTGCCCGGCATCAGCGAAACCGCCAAGGTGTTCGCCGGCGTGGACGTGACGAAAGCCCCGATCCCGGTGGTGCCGACCGTGCATTACAACATGGGCGGTATCCCGACCAATTATCACGGCGAGGTGGTCACGCTGAAGGACGGCAATCCCGACAGCGTGGTGCCCGGCCTGTTCGCGGTGGGCGAAGCGGCGTGTGTTTCGGTGCACGGGGCCAATCGTCTTGGCTCCAACAGCCTCATTGATCTGGTGGTGTTCGGCCGCGCTTCGGCGCACCGCGTGGCGGCCATTCAGAAGGCCAATGCGGCGCATCAGGCGCTGCCGAAGGACAATGCCGATTTCGCCCTGGGCCGTCTCGACAGTTTCCGCCACGCCAAGGGCGGCAGCACCACGGCGGAAATCCGGCTGGCGATGCAGAAGACGATGCAGTCCAACGCCGGCGTGTTCCGCACGTCGGAAATTCTGGATGAAGGCGTGCGCAAGATTGACGCCGTCTATCAGCGCATGGCCGATATCGGCACCGCCGACCGGTCACTGGTGTTCAACACCGATCTGATCGAGACGCTGGAACTGGACAACATGATCGGCCAGGCCGTGCTGACCATGCACATGGCACAGAACCGCCACGAAAGCCGCGGCGCCCACATGCACGAGGATTTCCCGAGCCGCGACGACGACACGTGGATGGTCCATTCGCTGGGATGGTTCCGTGATGGTAGCGTGGAACTGGCGAAGCGCCCGGTGCACACCTACACGCTGTCGGACGAAATCGACTATATCAAGCCCAAGGCGCGGACATATTGA
>DAITMD010000424.1:0-1683 GCA_036835345.1 Sandarakinorhabdus sp.
CCAGCGCCAGCGACACCAGCGGCAGCGCGCCGCGCTCAAAGGTCAGCACCGCCACACCCAGCGCCGCCAGCCCCACCGCCGCCCACTGCAGCTTCAGCAGCCGTTCGCCCAGCAGCACGACACCGAACAGCACCGATACCAGAGGATTGATGAAATAGCCCAGCGACGTATCGATGGCATGGCCTTCCAGGATCGCCCATGTATAAACCAGCCAGTTGATGGCGATGCAGACGGCCGAGGCGAACAGCATCAGCAGCAGGCGCGGCTGCCTGAGCGCCGCCGTCACCTTGTCCCACCCCTTCAGCCACGCGATCAGCGCCACCACCACCAGCACCGACCACAAGATGCGGTGCGCCAGCACATCGGCCGCCGGCACGCCCTGCAGCAGCCGCAGGTAAAAGGGCAGCACCCCCCAGATCAGATAGGCGCCCATGCCGGCGATGAAGCCTTTACGGGCCTCGGCAGCCGGATCGGTAACAGGCGGGGCGGTGTTCACAGATGCGCGTTAGCCGGCAATCAGGGGCCGCGCCAGCCCCGGCCGGATCAGAGCTTTGGCAGCGTCACGCCCTTCTGGCCCATATATTTGCCCGCCCGGTCGGCATAGCTCACCTCGCACGGCTCGTTGCCCTTCAGGAACAGGAACTGGCAGGCGCCTTCGTTGGCATAGATGCGCGCCGGCAGCGGGGTGGTGTTGGAAAATTCCAGCGTCACATGGCCTTCCCAGCCCGGCTCCAGCGGCGTCACGTTCACGATGATGCCGCAGCGGGCATAGGTGCTCTTGCCCAGGCAGATCACCAGCACGTCGCGGGGGATGCGGAAATATTCCACCGTGCGCGCCAGCGCGAAACTGTTGGGCGGGATCACGCAGATATCGGTCTTGCGATCCACGAAACTGTTGGCCTGAAAATCCTTCGGGTCCACGATGGCGCTATCGACATTGGTGAAAATCTTGAACTCATCCGCCACCCGCGCGTCATAGCCATAGCTGGACAGCCCATAGGAAATGCAGCCCCCGCGCGTCTGCCGCTCCACAAACGGTTCGATCATGCCTTGCGTGAGGGCAGTTTCGCGGATCCAGCGGTCGGACAATACGGACATCAGTGGCCTTTTATGTGCAGAACGCAGATCAGGGTGAACAGCCGGCGCGCCGTGTCGAAATCCACCACGGCGCGGCTTTCCAGCCGTTCCTTCAGCAGTTCGGCGGCATCATTGTGGATGCCGCGCCGCGCCATGTCGATGGTTTCGATCTGCTGCGGGCTGGCCTGCCTGATGGCCTGATAATAGCTGTCGCAAATCGCAAAATACTCGCGAATCGTGCGGCGGAACGGGCTGAGTGCAATCTGGAAACTGTCCACCGGCGTGTCGTCGCCGTTTGAAACCGTCACCTCCAGACGGCCATCCTCCACGCCCAGCAGCGCCTTGTAGGGGCCGTGATGCCCGGCATCGGCAGCGGCCACCGGCCTGAATTCATTGCCTTCCAGCAGATCGAAAATGGCAACGCGCCGCTCCTGCTCGATATCGGCATTGCGCCACAGAATGGTGCGTTCATCCAGTTTGACGTCGATCAGCCGGTAATCGGTCATTGTGGGGCGAACCCGTTCACCAGCCGCGCCAGCGCATCGCGCACGGGTTGCAGGCGATCATCCTGCGTCTTGCCCAGCCGCACCACCACCAGCCGCCGTG
>DAITMD010000425.1:0-1682 GCA_036835345.1 Sandarakinorhabdus sp.
ACATCGCTGCTGGGCTGCATGGCCGGATCATCCAGATCGCCATCCAGCAGATAGCGGCGCGCGCCCAGCAGGGTGAAATTGTCGGCCGTCAGCCATTCCAGGAACGCCATCGCTTCGGCGGTGCGGTGCGGGGCCAGCGGCGGCGGATTTTCGGCCAGCGCCTTGATGGATTCGCGCAGCAGGGCCAGCATCGCCTGCCAATCGGCCACGGCCACCCGCACATCACCCAGCACCGCCGTGAGGCTGTCGATCAGGGCGGCGCGCGCCTGGCTGCCCAGCGCGTCCACCTCCATATAGATGATCGATTCGCGGGCGGTGCCCGGCGCGGGCCGCCTCGCAGCCGTGGCCACGCTCAGCAGGCGGCCTTCGGCGCCGCGGGCCACATCAACGATAGGGTGCAGCAGGCGGTGGATATCGATGCCGGCCGCCGTCACGGCCCCGGCAGTGGAATCGACCAGAAACGGCCGGTCTTCACCGATGATGGCCAGCCGCAGCCGCTTTTCCTGCCCGGCCTTGCCCACCGCTTCAAGGCGGATGACCGGCGTATCCGGCAGGCGCGTGGCCGCTGCTTCGGTGACGAAGCGGGCAATGTCGGCGCGCGCGTCGGCGGTCAGGCCCTCGGTCTCCCCAGGCAGCGCCGTATCGAACAGGCAGGCGCCAAAACCGGCGATAATGGCGGCAGCGGCGGCATCAGGGGCGGTGTGCGGAACGCCGCGCTCGCCAGAGGCCCGGGATGAAGCTGACACGGCAAACGGCTCCTGCGACAACGGTGGCAGCATATGCGCTTTGGCCGCCGGAAAGAAAAGCTGTGATTTTGCACTCAGGAAAATTTATCTGTGCGTTTTCCAACATAGCCTGGGCTGGGGCGGCGCGGGAACGGCTCGGCCGCTGGCGGCGCGCGCGGGTCGCTTTGCGGCAGCGGCGTGATGTCGGCAAAGGCGCGGGCCAGTTCGGCGCGCAGGCGCTTGGCGGCGCTTTTTGAAAGCACCTCGCGCCAGCTCAGCACGATCTGCACCAGTGCGGCGGGATCGCCCGCCTCCGGGATTGGCAGCGCCAGCCCGCGCACCAGCAATTGCGCGCCCATCGGATCGTTCACGCTGGCTTCGAACGGGATCGGCATGGGCTGCAGCGCCACCAGTTCGCACGCCGCCAGCAGTTCCTCGCCCAGCCCCGGATCGCGCAGCAGGGGCAGCCCGGCAATCAGCCCGAACCGCCCCGATACCGAACCGCCCACGCTGTCGATGCAGGCGTGCCCGGCCGGATCGCGCACCACCAGGCTGTGATCGAAAAACGGCGCCAGCGCGGATGCAATGCCATCATCAGGCGCCTGCTGCCAGGCCTGCAACGCCCGGTTGGTCAGCCGGCGTTCCACCACCACACTGCGCGGCATCAGATCGATGCGCCCCAGTTCGGAACGCTCAGGCTCGCGCAGGGCGCGCAGGGCGGATCGAGGCGGGTTCGGGCTCATGCCCCATCATAACGGCGGCGCGCGTTTGCCATTGAGACCCGCTCTTGCCATCCCCACCGCGCCCTGATAATTCGCCGCCTCACCGAGATGCCGCTTTAGCTCAGCCGGTAGAGCACCGCATTCGTAATGCGGGGGTCACGTGTTCGAGTCACGTAAGCGGCACCATTTTCTGAACCCAATGCAACTTATGGCAGCGCCCAGTCGATCGGCGGCT
>DAITMD010000426.1:0-387 GCA_036835345.1 Sandarakinorhabdus sp.
GCAGCCTATGGCCTGATCCTGCCGCAGGCGGTGCTCGATGCGCCGCGGATGGGCTGCCTCAACATTCATGGCTCGCTGCTGCCGCGCTGGCGGGGGGCGGCGCCGGTGCAGCGCGCCATATTGGCGGGCGATGAGATCACCGGCGTCACCATCATGCAGATGGATGCCGGTCTGGACACCGGTGCCATGCTGGCCAGCGCTGAAACGCCGATTGGTGCCAAGGCCGCCGGCGAGCTGCTGAGCGAACTGGCCAACACCGGTGCCCGATTGCTGATGGACGTGCTGACAAACAAGCCGGCCGCCACGCCGCAGCCGGATGCAGGCGTGACGCTGGCACCGCGCATCGACAAGGCCGAAGCGCATCTCGACACGCGGCATACAGCCATC
>DAITMD010000426.1:397-1672 GCA_036835345.1 Sandarakinorhabdus sp.
GCAGGTGCGGGCATTCAATCCCGCCCCCGGCGCATGGCTGAGCATTGCGGGGGAACGGGTGAAGATACTGGCCGCTTCGGTGGAGCCGGCTGCACCCTGCCCCGGCGTCACGCTGGACGATCGCCTGCTGATCGGCACAGCCGAAGGCGCGCTGCGACCGCTGGTGGCTCAGCGGGCGGGCAAGCCGGCGATGCCGGTGCCGGCGCTGCTCAATGGCTGGCGGGTGCCGACCGGCACAGCGGTTGCCTGAGCGCAGGGGCGTGACGCGATTTCGCTTCACGGTGGAATATGATGGCCGGCCCTTCATGGGCTGGCAGCGGCAGGCGCATGGCCCCTCCGTGCAGGCAGCCATCGAAACGGCGATCCACGCCATCACAGGCGAAACAGTTGACGTGCAGGCCGCCGGGCGAACCGATGCCGGCGTGCATGCCACGGCTATGGTGGCTCACACCGATATCGCGCGGGCCATTTCGCCGTTCCGGCTGATGGAGGCGATCAACGCCCGCCTGAAGCCGCTGCCAGTGGCGATACTGGCCTGTGCCGAGGCGCCGGGCTTTCACGCCCGTTTTGATTGTGCTGGAAGACGCTATCTCTATCGTATTGTCAACCGGCGGGCGCCGCTGGCGCTGGCGGCCGGGTTGGCGTGGCGAGTGGCAACGGCGCTGGATGCCGACGCCATGCACAGGGCGGCGCAGCTGCTGGTTGGACGCCAAGATTTCACCACCTTCCGATCGGCCCATTGTCAGGCAAATTCGCCGCTGCGCACGCTGGATCGGCTTGATGTGGTGCGACAGGGCGAAGTGATCGAGATCCATGCCGCTGCCCGTTCATTTCTGCACCATCAGGTGCGTTCGATGGTGGGCTGCCTGAAACTGGTGGGCAGCGGGCAGTGGCAGGCCGATGATCTGGCGGCCGCACTGGCCGCCCGTGATCGGGCAGCGCTGGGCCTGAATGCACCGCCTGATGGGCTGTATTTCGTGGGTGCAACCTACGCTGAACTGTCGGCAGAGCTTACACCTGAACAAGAGATAAAATAATCAATAGAGCCGAAAACAGAGACTTGGCCCGATTCACCAATATGGCATGACGCTTGCAAACATTACGGCAGTGCAATGCGGAGCCATGGATGGCCAAGGGATTACAACAACGACCAGGTGGTACTGGCCTGATGTGGTGGGCCGGCCTGACATTGGGTGCACTGGCAGGCGCAGCGGCAGGTTGGCTGTTGGCGGGTTAACGCCAGCCCAGGGCTTCGGCCATGATGTGGAAGACCAG
>DAITMD010000427.1:0-1669 GCA_036835345.1 Sandarakinorhabdus sp.
CGACAGGGCGCCATCGGCATCGCTCACCAGCCAGACCCAGCCGGACCCGAACTGGCCCGTTCCGGCGCTGACAAACGCCTTGGCCATGGCGCCAACGCTGCCGAAATCCCGGTCGATCGCCGCGCCCAGTTTGCCCATGGGTCGGCCTGCGTTCGGCGGCGTCAGGCTGGCCCAGAAAAAGCCGTGGTTCCACACCTGGCCAGCGGCATTGAACAGCGCCGTGTTGCCGGCCTTGTGCGCCATGTTGACGATGCTTTCCAGATCAAGCGCGGCTACCGGCGTGCCATCGGTCAATTCGTTGCAGGTCTTGATGTAGGATTTGAAGTGCTTGCCGTGGTGATATTCGAATGTCTCGGCCGAGATATGGGATGCCAGCGCATCGGTAGCGAACGGCAGTTTCATGGTTCTGATCATGGTAGCTCCCTGGGTCTTGCCGGCGCAATATGGTGCGGGGGCATGGTTTTGCGCGAGACGGTTCGGCAAGACGTCGCCGTAACCTGCGCAGGCGTTCACCGTGGAGCATATTGGGACCCGCAGCCAAATGGCCACGCCGGCGGGGGTGAACCGAGCCAGTAACGCGGCGGGCCGGCACTGCGGCAGTGCGATCGGTACCGTCCTGGCCCCGGGCGCTTGAATACCGGGCAGCGCCGCACCATCAAGACAACATGACATTCACGTAATGTTAGATGGTGCATGCGCGGCTGCCTGGCTTTGAGGATACTGCTGCTGATGCCGCTGCTGTTGCCGGCGGCGGCGGCGCAAGACCGGCGCAGCCCTCCACCGATCGCCGATCCGCCGGTCGTGCTGGCCGCCGATGCGCCGGTGACGGTGTGGATCAGCGGGGTGGAAGTGGCGTTGGCGGTTGCCACCGGCAGCATCGATCATGTCACGTTGAATGATGGCATTGCGCGCGATCTGGGGCTGATGGCCGAGCCGCCGGATCGCAAGGCCGATCTTGTCATCGGCGGGCGCGTGGTGCTGAGCGTGCGCCATGGCGGCGGCCGTCTGGGCCATGGCGGGCAGCTGCTGCACCGCAAACTCTATTGGTTTCCGGATTTTTCACAGCTGCCGCTGGCCGGCACCATCGGCCCGTTTGCGCTGCCGCACTGGCGGGTGCGGGTGGAATGGCCGGTGCCGCCGGCTGCCGGCCCGGCCGAAACAATACGGCTGCCGCTTCAGGGCGGGATCGACCGGGCAGCCTATGGCGTGATGCCGCTGGGCCGATCCTTCATGCTGGTCGGGGTTGATGTTCGCACGCGCCGGCCGCTGCCGCTGGTGACGGCAACCATCGGTGCCGAACTGGCCGAACGGCTGGGCGGGCACTTTGTGGGCGCGACCTGGCAGGAAGAAATCATCTTCGGCGTGCGCCGGCCCGTGCGCCGGCTGGATCTGAACCGGCCGCTGATGATCGGGCCGATCCGCATCCACGCCGTGACGGTTCGTTTTGGCGGGCCGCGTGATGCCACGATGAGCCTAGCCCGGGGGCAGAAAACGCCACTGGATGCCGACAAAGACCCCGAGTTGGCGGTGGTGCGCGGGCGCATCGAACGGCAGCGGGCGGCGGCGCGTTACATCACGCTGACGCGCACCCAGCTGGAAGCGCACGGCTGCTCCAGCCTGCTGGTGGACAAGGCAGCAAGGGCGACGCTGGTGCCCCTATATGCACCGA
>DAITMD010000428.1:0-1652 GCA_036835345.1 Sandarakinorhabdus sp.
GTACATGTCGGGCGGGCAGATGCGCTGCCCGATTGTGTTCCGCGGTCCCAACGGTGCCGCTGCCCGCGTGGGCGCGCAGCACAGCCAGAATTACGGGCCGTGGTATGCCAGCGTGCCCGGCCTGATCGTGATTGCGCCCTATGACGCGGCCGATGCCAAGGGCCTGCTGAAAGCCGCCATCCGCTCACCCGATCCGGTGGTGTTCCTGGAAAACGAGCTGCTTTACGGCCAGAGCTTTGATGTGCCGGAAGGCGATCATGTCGTGCCGATCGGCAAGGCGCGGATCATGCGCGAAGGCCGGCATGTCACGCTGGTCAGCTATTCGATCGGCGTTGGCGTTTCCTTGCAGGCGGCCGAGGCGCTGGCCGGCGATGGCATCGACGCCGAAGTGATCGATCTTCGCACCCTGCGCCCGCTCGACCGGGCGGCGGTGCTGGCATCCCTGAAGAAAACCAACCGCATGGTGGTGGTGGAAGAAGGCTGGCCCACCTGTTCGATCGCATCGGAAATCATGGCGATTGCCATGGAGGACGGCTTTGACGATCTGGATGCGCCGGTGCTGCGCGTCACCAACGTGGACGTGCCGCTGCCCTATGCCGCCAATCTGGAAAAGGCGGCGCTTTTGAAGGTGGAGGACGTGATCGCCGCCGCCCGCGCCGTGTGTTACCGCTGATGCAGACGCGGATCGCCGTGATGATCGACGGCAGCTATTTCAACCGCGTGTCGAATTACTACAAGTTCGAACATGAAACCGGGCGGCGGCTGTCATTGTCGGGCCTGATGGACTTCATCCGCGTGGCCACCGCCGACATGGAGGATGTGCCGCGCCCCCGCGCCCGCGTGGTGGAGGCGCATTATTTCCGCGGCCGCTACACGGTGCGCGATCTGGAGGAGCGGGCGCGCACGCCGAATTTCCTGGAGGAAAGCCTGCGCAACGACCGGGTGTTCGATCAGATATTGGCGGCCAGCAACATCACCCCGCACTTCACCCGCATTGATACCAACAGCGAACCGCCCAAGGAGCAGGGCATCGATGTGTGGCTGGCGCTGGAGGCGTTCGATCTGGCGGTGAGTGACCGCTGCGACGTGGTGGCGCTGGTGGCCGGCGATGGCGATTTCGTGCCGCTGGTGAAGAAGATCAACGCCATCGGCAAACGCGCGCTGGTGGTGGCATGGGCGATGAAATCCGAAACCGGCACCGAAGTGCGCTATTCCACCGGATTGGCCGGGGCGGCGGCCTATTTCCTGGATATGGCCGATCTGATCGACAACCCGGATGATGACGAACAGCGCGCGCTGGTCGATCAGCTTTTTGTGGACAATTGATATGGCAATTGACGTCACCATGCCCGCCCTGTCGCCCACTATGGAAGTGGGCACGCTGGCCAAATGGCACGTCAAACCGGGCGACACGGTGAAATCCGGCGACATCATCGCCGAGATCGAAACCGACAAGGCGACCATGGAAGTGGAAGCCGTGGACGAAGGCACGGTGACCGAACTGCTGGTGACCGAAGGCACGGAAGAGATTGCGGTGGGCGCGGTGATCCTGCGCCTGGCCGGGGAGGATGAGCCGGCAGCGCCGGCGGCAGCGCCAACGCCTGCGCCGGCGCCGGCGCTGGCGCCTGAGCCAGCATCAGCGCCGGTAGCAG
>DAITMD010000429.1:0-1641 GCA_036835345.1 Sandarakinorhabdus sp.
CCGTGCCGATCACCGGCGCATCGGCCACCAGTGATTGCAGCCCCAGCGCCAGCGCTGAACTATAGCCGGCAAGGCCATCGGCCACATACAGCGTCGGCCCGCGCTGCACCTGATAGCGCAGCCGGGCCAGGCCATCCACGGTGCAGCGGCTGGCCATCACGCCGGGCAGGCCGGGCACCGTGGCGGCCGCCGGTGCCGGGCAGCCGGGGGCCAGCGGCGGCGCCGCGCCGCGCAGCGCGTACAGGCTGCCCACCGACGTGGCGGCATCGCGGCAGACGATGCGATAGGCGCGGTCAAACAGGCCGCCAAGTGCCGGATCGGCCACCTGGCTCTGTGCTGAACACAGCACACCGGCATTGCCGATGCGGAAACTGTCGGCCAGCGACAGGCTTTGCGCCTGGGCCGGATTGGCAAGGCCGGTGGCTGCAAGAATGGCGCTGGCAATGGCGCCCGCTATCCCAGGGTGTCGCATCATTTCAGCTCTCCCCCGGTGGGTCCGCCGGTTGGGGCGGGATCCAGCCCCAGCACCTGCCACATGGCCGGATTGCCGCCGCTGGTCACCGGATCGGTGGCATCCACATCGCGGAACATCGGTTCGAAATCGAACAGGCGCTGCAGCACCACGATCGGCAGCCTGCCGGCCGGCTGCACCAGCCGATCCCGCTCCAGCTGTTCGTCATAGGCCAGCGGCTTCACCCCGGTCAGGATGGTCAGCACCGGATCGATCAGGCCGTCCGACAGCGCGCAGGACGCACCGCTGAGCAGGCAGCCGTTGACCGTTGAAGTGGCGGTGAAGGCCGGCACCCCGGGGATCACCTCCACCTCGTCCAGCGTGGCATTGTTGATGACAAAGCCCACATCCGGCACCAGCACGCGGCCATTGATCACCAGATCCAGCGGCGGCGGGTTCTGGCTCTGGCCTTCGCCGCGCACTGCCGCAAATCCGCCGTTGCCGGTGGTAAAGCCGGCCCGCTGCTGGGCATTGCCGCTGTTCTGGATCAGGATGTCGGTGGTGGCCGTGATGCGGATGCTGCCGGCGGCGATGGTGCCACCCGGCGTGCCGCCGGGCTGCGAGGCGTTCAGTGCAGCGGTGCGTGCGTCTCCGGTCAGGGTGCCGGCGGCGATCTGGGACAGCAGCGCATCACTTGCCACGCGTACGGCGGCTGCGTTCAGGAACAGGTTGCCCAGCGGGCTTTCGATATCGTCACCCAGCAGGATGCTGCCGCTGCCCTGCACCACTTCGATACGGGTGCCGCTGTTCAGAGTCAGCCGGCTTTCGCCCGTGGCCTGCGCCATGGTGACAGCGCCGTTCACCCGCAGCACGCCGCTTGATTGCAGGGTGATGCCTGGGTTGGGCACCCCGCCCGGTGCGACTGCCGGCAGGGCAAGCTGCCCCACCGTCATCGGGCCGCTGCCAAAGTCCACCAGGATGCTGCTGGCCCGCAGTGCACCGAATTCGGCATTCGACAGGCTGTAGACGCCGGCTGCTGCTGCCGGGCTGCCACCGATCACGGCGCTGCTGGCGCTGCTGCTGATGCCAAGCGCGATGCTGGTTGCTCCCGGCCCGCCCACCACGGCGCCGCCGATGACGATATCGCCGGAGCCGATGGAAATCGTTGGCGCCAGCGTGTCGCCGGCCAG
>DAITMD010000430.1:0-1634 GCA_036835345.1 Sandarakinorhabdus sp.
CCGCGCTATGCGTCCCTGCCCAACATCATGAAGGCCAAGAGCAAGCCGATCGCCACCAAGACGCCGGCCGATTACGGCGTGGACATGACGCCGCGCCTGACCACCGTGAAGGTGGCCGAACCGGCCAAGCGTCAGGCCGGCATCAAGGTGAAATCGGTGGACGAACTGGTCGCGAAGCTGAAGGAAATGGGAGCGGTGGCATGAGCACGCTGGTACTGGCCGAACATGACAATGCGGCGCTGAAGGATGCGACGCTGGCCGCAGTGACGGCCGCGACGCAGCTGGGCGGTGACGTGCATCTGCTGGTGGCGGGCGCTGGTTGCCGCGCGGTGGCGGATGCGGCGGCGCAGGTGGCCGGCGTGTCCAAGGTGCTGCTGGCCGATGATGCCGCTTATGGTGCGGCGTTGCCGGAAAATCTGGCCCCGCTGATTGCCGGCCTGATGGCCAGTTATGATGCCTTCGTGGCCCCGGCGACCAGCCGCGGCAAGAACGTGGCGCCGCGCGTGGCGGCAGCGCTGGACGTGGCGCAGATCTCTGAAATCCTGTCGGTGGAAGGCCCGGACAGCTTTACCCGGCCGATCTATGCCGGCAATGCCATCGCCACGGTCAAATCCAGCGATGCCAAGAAGGTGATCACCGTGCGCGGCACCGCCTTTGCCAAGGCCGCGACCAGCGGCGGCAGCGCGGCGGTTGAGGCCATCAGCGGCACCGGTGAAGCCGGGCTGGCGACGTTCGTGGGCGCGGAACTGACCAAATCGGCCCGCCCGGAACTGACCGCCGCCAAGATCATCGTGTCGGGCGGCCGCGCGCTGGGTTCATCCGACAAGTTCCACGAATATATCGATCCGCTGGCCGACAAGCTGGGTGCGGCGGTGGGCGCCAGCCGTGCGGCGGTTGATGCCGGTTATGCCCCCAATGATTATCAGGTGGGCCAGACCGGCAAGATCGTGGCGCCGGAACTTTATGTCGCCGTCGGCATTTCCGGCGCGATCCAGCACCTGGCCGGCATGAAGGACAGCAAGATCATCGTCGCCATCAACAAGGACGAGGAAGCCCCGATCTTCCAGGTCGCCGATGTTGGCCTGGTGGGCGATCTGTTCACGCTGGTGCCGGAACTGACCGGCAAGCTGTAAGGGCCGGAAAACACGAAAAGGCCCGCCGCTCCAATGGGGAGCGGCGGGCCTTTTTCTGTCTGGCAGCGGGCGCTATTTCTGGAACGCCGCTGCGATCTCAAGCTTGACCTCGTCGCCGATGATCGGAAGCCCGAAGCTCAGACCGAACTCGCTGCGTTTGATACTGCCGGTGGCGCGGAAGCCGATATTCTCCTTGCCGCCCATCATCTCTGGTGCCTTGCCGGCGCCATAGAAGCTCACGTCCAGCGTGATCGGGCGGGTCACGCCACCCAACGTGAAATCGCCGGTCAGCTTGCCCGTCTGGCCGCTGGTCACCAGCTTGCTGGACACGAACCGGGCGTTGGCCGGGGCGGGGCCGAAAAAGTCCGGCTTGCCGCCATCCTTGCCGGGGCGCAGCAGATGCTGGGTCAGGCCGGCGCTGGCAGTGGTCACCCTGGCCACCGGGATGATCACGTCCACGCGCGCTGCATCGGGCCTGGCCGGATCAATCTCCAGCGTGCC
>DAITMD010000431.1:0-1630 GCA_036835345.1 Sandarakinorhabdus sp.
ATCGAACATCGGGATTTCGGCGGCCTATTTTCTCACCCGCCGGCCCGATGCCTTTGTGTATTGCCACGAACCGGTGCCCCGCAATATCGAGCGGCAAAAGCGCAATCTTGCGCAGTTTGGCGGCCGGTTCGAGCTGCGGGAGATTGCGGTGGGCACCGAAAACGGCCCGGTGCGCTTTGGCTGCGAGCCCACCGGCCGCTATGGCGGGGTGGGCCGCGACACCGGCCAGTGGATCGAAGTGCCCTGCCGTGACAGCAACGAAATGCTGAGTGAGATCATCGACCGCCACGGCCGCATCAACACGCTGAAAATCGATATCGAAACGCTGGAGGCGGTGGTGACCCAGCGCATCACGCCTGACCTCGCGCGCAATATCGACAATATCGTGGTGGAATATCCGTTTGATACCAATCCGCTGGCCGCCACCCATGCGATGGAGCGCCGCCACTTCGTCACCATGTTCCGGCCGCGCTGAGGCAGCATGGCGACCAGCGGCAGAGCCAGGCGCGGCAAATTTCTGGCCGATCTGCGCCGCGATCTGCGCAACAGCATCGTGGAGCTGCGCCGGCTCTATTTCAATCACGTTTGGGGCATGAACATCGGCCGGGGCAGCGCGGTGAGCTTTTCCGCCAAGCTGGACAAGACCTATCCGGCCGGCATCCACATCGGTGAGGATACCGCCATCGTGTTTGGCGCCACGATATTGTCGCACGACATGACGCGCGGGCTGCACACCGATACCCGCATCGGCAACCGCTGCAGCATCGGCGCGCACAGCATCATCATGCCCGGCGTCACCGTGGGCGATGGCAGCATCGTATCGATGGGCAGCGTGGTGATGCGCGATGTGCCGCCGGGCAGCATCGTGTTTGGCAATCCGGCGCGGGTGCTGGAAACCGGCATCGTCACCGGCAAATGGGGCCTGATCCTCAGCCGCGAGAGCAAGCGCGTGGCCGAAGAGCCCAAGCCATGAGCGGCGCACTGGCTGGCAAGGTGGCGATCGTCACCGGCGGCACCCGCGGCATCGGGCAGGCGATCGCGCTGGCGCTGGCCGGCGCCGGCGCGCAGGTGTTCGTGGGCGGGCGCGACGAGGCCGCCATTGCCGCGATGATCGACGCCAGCGGCATGGCGCTGATCGCCCTGCCCTTCGATGTGGCCGATGCCGCCGCAGTCAAATCCGCGTTCATGGCGGTGCAGAAACAGGCGGGCCGGCTGGACATTTTGGTCAACAATGCCGGAGTGTTGCTCGATGCACCGATCGAGATGACCTCGTCTGATATCATCGCGCAGACGCTGAACACCAATGTGGTGGGCGCATTGCTGTGCAGCCAGCTGGCGGTGCGGTTGATGGGGCGTTCGGGCGGCGGCTCGATCATCAATCTGGCGTCGATCATCGGCCGTGTGGGCTATACCGGCCACAGCGTCTATGCCGCCAGCAAGGCCGGCGTGATCGGCCTGACATTGAGCCTGGCCAAGGAAGTGGCGGCGCGCGGCATCCGCGTGAATGCCATCGCGCCGGGCTTCATCACCACCGACATGACCGCCGCCATCCCGGACGACAAGCGCGCCGCGCTGGTGGAGCGCATCGGCATGGCCCGCGCCGGCGTGCCCGATGATGTTGCCCCGCTGG
>DAITMD010000432.1:0-1619 GCA_036835345.1 Sandarakinorhabdus sp.
GATGCCGCGCTGCGCCCCAAGGGCCTTGACGAGTTCATCGGGCAGGCGTCGCTGCGCTCCAACCTCAGCGTGTTCATCAACGCCGCCCGCAGCCGCGGCGAGGCGATGGACCATGTGCTACTGCATGGCCCGCCGGGCCTGGGCAAGACGACGCTGGCGCAGATCGTGGCGCGGGAGCTTGGCGTGGGCTTTCGCGCCACATCAGGCCCGGTGATCGCCAAGGCCGGCGATCTGGCGGCGCTGCTCACCAATCTGGAACCGCACGATGTGCTGTTCATCGACGAGATTCACCGCCTGTCACCCGCCGTGGAGGAAATCCTCTATCCGGCCATGGAAGACCGGGTGCTGGACATCATGATCGGCGAAGGCCCGTCGGCGCGCAGCGTGCGCATCGATCTGCCGGCGTTCACGCTGGTCGGCGCCACCACCCGCGCCGGGCTGCTCACCACGCCGCTGCGCGACCGCTTCGGCATTCCGCTCAGGCTCAATTTCTACAGTGTCGCCGAACTGGAACAGGTCGTCACCCGCGCCGCCGCCCTGCTGGGCCTGACGCTGACTCCGGACGGCGCGCGCGAGATTGCCGCGCGGGCGCGCGGCACGCCGCGTATTGCCGGGCGATTGCTCAGGCGGGTGCGCGATTTTGCCGGCGATGCCCCGGTGGACCAGCGCCTCGCCGACCAGTCACTCAGCCGGCTGGAGGTGGACGCTCTGGGGCTGGACGCCATGGACCGGCGCTATCTGATGATGATCGCCGATATCTATCGCGGCGGGCCGGTGGGCATTGAAACACTCAGCGCCGGCCTCAGCGAACCGCGCGACACGCTGGAGGATGTGATCGAGCCGTTCCTGATCCAGCAGGCACTGGTGGCCCGCACCGCGCGCGGCCGCATGCTCACCGGGCCGGGGTGGAAACATCTGGGACTGGTGGCGCCGGCCGAACAGACGATTTTGCCGCTGCTGGACGAAGACTGATGTAACCTGCGCCCACGTCAGCACGAAAGACAGGCCATGCACAGGCTCATCCTCTCCGCTCTGCTTCCCCTCATGCTGCTGGCCGCGCCGGCGGCCGCCATCCCGGCAGTGGGCGAAAAGGCCCCCGCCGTGGCCGGCACCGACATCACCGGCAAGGCGCGCACGCTGAAGCAACTGGCCGGCAGGAAGGGCAGCGTGGTGATGTTCTTCCGGTCGGCGGCGTGGTGCCCCTATTGCAAGGCGCAGCTGATCGCCATGAACGATGCCGCCGCCGCGCCGCTGGCCAGCCGCGGCTACACACTGATCGGCCTGAGTTACGACCAGGTGCCGGTGCTGGCGAAATTTGCCGCCGAGCGCAAGGTGATGTGGCCGCTGCTTTCGGATCCCAAATCTGCGGTCATCGATGGCTGGGAATTGCGCGATCCGGCCTATGCGCCCGGCAACCGCGCCCACGGCGTGCCGCGCCCGGCCATCTATGTGATCGACGCCAAAGGCACCATCCGCGCCCGCCTGATGGAGGATGATTATCGCCGCCGTCCGCCGGCAGAGGCCGTGCTGGCTGCCGTGGACGCACTGGGCGGTTAGGCCGTGAACGCATAAATCCCGCTGGATTTCGGCCGCCGGCCTTGGCAAAGCCGCTGGTCATG
>DAITMD010000433.1:0-999 GCA_036835345.1 Sandarakinorhabdus sp.
CCCTGTCGCTGACGTGGGCATCCTGCGGGCGCTGCACATCGCTTTCGGTGGTGCCAATGAGCGAGAAATCCCGTTCATAGGGCAGCACGAAGACGATGCGGCCATCGTCCTGCTGCAGCATGAAGGCGTCGCGGCCCAGATGCACGCGGCGGGTGACGATGTGGCTGCCCTGCACCAGGCGCAGCGGCGGCGCGTCATTCAGGCCCATCACCCGCCGCGCCACATCCTCGGCCCACGGCCCGGCGGCGTTGACCAGACGCGTGGCTGTCAACCGCCGGCCGTCATCCAGCAAGATGTGCCACAGCCCGTCGCGCCGTTCGGCCCGGCTGACCGGGCAGCGCGGCAGCACGGCTGCGCCTTTGGCCGCCGCGTCCTTCAGATTTTCGATCACCAGCCGGGCATCGTCCACCCAGCCGTCCCAATAACGGAAGGCTGCGCCAAATTCGGGTTTCAGCGCCCGCCCGGCGCGCTCGCTGCGCAGATCGATGCGCTGCGATCCGGGCACGATCCGCCGCCGGGCCAGATTGTCATACAGCATCGTGCCCAGCCGCAGCATCCACTGCGGCCGCATGCCCGGCACATGCGGCAGCACGAACGGCTGCGGCCAGGTGATGTGCGGCGCGATGTCGAGCAGCACCTCGCGCTCTGCCAGCGCCTTGCGCACCAGACCGAAGGCATAATATTCCAGATATCTGAGGCCGCCGTGGATCAGCTTGGTGGAGGCGGCAGAGGTGGCCCCGCCGGGATCGCCGGCATCGATGATCGCCACCGACAGGCCGCGCCCGGCCGCATCGCGGGCGATGCCGGCACCGTTGATGCCCGCGCCGATGATGGCCAGATCATAATTGGTGTCGCTGATGGTCACCGGGCTTCCCTATCCGGCTTCCCGCCCATAGGAAAGGCGACATGAAAGACCATCTTCTGCTGGTGCTCGACGCCGGCACCACCTCAACCCGCGCCATTGCCTTCAGCCCGGCCGGCGAAATTGTTGCCAGCGTA
>DAITMD010000433.1:1009-1616 GCA_036835345.1 Sandarakinorhabdus sp.
GATCTGGGACTTGTCGCGGGCGGTGCTGGAAGACGTGGCCAGCACGGTGGGAGCCGGCCGCATCGCCGCGATCGGCATCACCAACCAGCGCGAGACCATCTGTTTCTGGGACCGCAACACCGGCGAACCGCTGTCGCACGCGATTGTCTGGCAGGACCGGCGCACCGCCGATTATTGCGCCGGCCTGAAAGCCCATGAACCGGCCGTGCAGGCGAAAACCGGCCTGCTGCTCGATCCCTATTTCTCCGCCACGAAAATCCGCTGGGCGCTGGACAACTGGCCGATGGTGGCCGACGCGGCGCGGGATGGCCGGCTGGCGGTGGGCACGGTGGAAAGCTGGCTGATCTGGAAATTGTCGGGCGGCAGCGCGCATGTGACCGATGCCACCAATGCCAGCCGCACGCTGCTGATGGACCTCAAGAGCTGCACGTGGGACGATGGCCTGATCGCGCTGTTCGATGTGCCGCTTGGCGCGCTGCCCGCCATCGCCGATTGCGCCGGGCCATTGGCCATGGCGACCATCGCCGGCCGGCAGGTGCCGATCACGGGTGCCGCCGGCGATCAGCAGGCCGCCGCCATCGGACAGGGCTGCCTGACGCAAGGTGCC
>DAITMD010000434.1:0-1610 GCA_036835345.1 Sandarakinorhabdus sp.
TCCGCTGGCGCTGCTGGTGCCCGAGGCGCCGATGCTGCCGCCGCTGCCGGAGCGGGTTTATGGCGCGGTTCTGGGCTTTGGCGGGCTGTGGCTGCTGGGCTTTGCCTATCGGCGCTGGCGCGGGCGTGACGGGCTGGGCGGCGGCGATCCCAAGCTGTTGGGCGCGCTGGGGGCGCTGCTGGGCGCGCTGGCATTGCCGTTCCTGCTGACCGGCGCGGCGGCGCTGGGGCTGGCGCTGGCGGCGTGGGACAGGCTGCGCGGCCGCGAGGTGACCGCCGCTACCCGCCTGCCGTTTGGCGCACTGCTGGCAGCGGTGGCGCTGCTGCTGCTATGGGTGGGGCCGGAATGGAGGAGCCTGCTGAGATGACTGCATTTGCCGGCGCCATGCGCCACCCGGACAAGCGGGCGGTGCTGTTCCAGAAGAAGAAATTCCTTTCGGCGGCGGAGTGCGCCGGGCTGGTGGCGCTGATCGATGCCCATCGCCGGCCCTCCACCATCACCGATGCTTACGGCGCCGACAGCGATTTTCGCACCAGCGAGACGGCCGATCTGCCCGGCAATGATCCGCTGGTGGGCGCGGTGTATCGCCGGTTGGCCGAGTATGCCGGATTGCCATTGGCCCATGCCGAGGCGCTGCAGGGGCAGCGCTATGCGCCCGGGCAGCAGTTCAAGGCGCACACCGATTATTTCGAGCCAACCGGGCTGGATTATTTTCCGCACACCGAAGACGGCGGGCAGCGCACCTTCACCATGATGGTCTATCTGAACGAGCCGGCAGCGGGCGGCGCGACGCGTTTTGTGCATCTGGACAAATTGTTTCAGCCGGAAACCGGCAAATTGCTGGCGTGGAACAACCGGCTGGCCGATGGCGGCGTGAATGCCATGACGCTGCACGCCGGGATGCCGGTGCGCGCCGGCACCAAATATATCATCACGGCGTGGTTCCGGGAGCGGCCCCGCCGCTATCCGGCGGTAATCTGACAACGCCGCTATCCTCCCGTGACATGAAAAGGCCGCCGGGCCCGGATACGCAGGGCCACGGCGGCAGTTCGGGGGACAAAAGTTGGACCCGGGGGGTTAGAACCGGGTCGAAACGCTGGCCTGGAAGGTGCGGCCCAGAACGAAGGTGTTGGTATCGATCCGGCTGGAATTCAGGCGCTGGAATTCCTGATACCGCACGTTGGTGAGGTTGCGGCCTTCCACCTTGGCTTCGAAATTGAAGCCGGCGATGTTGATCGCCTGCCGCAGCACCACATCCAGCCGCAGGCCGGGCCGTTCGACGATGTCCGGCTGACCCGACGGACCGCGGAACGCCACCCGGTCGCTGGCATAGTTCAAGAGGATGGTCTGTTCCGACAGGGAGTTTTCATCCTGCAGGCCGATCTGCACGTTGGCGATGTGATCGGACTGGCCCGTCAGCGGCAGCCCGTCACGGAAGATGTCGGTGGCCGGCACGACCTGGCCCGAAAGCGGGAAGCGCGTGGTGTCGCCGTCGCGCACCACCAATCGGGAGTCGGTGTAGGTATAGTTGGCGGAGATGAAGAAGCGCCGTGTGTCGAACAGGCCGCCCAGGCTGGACAGGCCGAAATATTTCTGCGCTTCCACTTCCG
>DAITMD010000435.1:0-1588 GCA_036835345.1 Sandarakinorhabdus sp.
GCGGTGCCGCTGGCAAAGGCGGCTTCCAGGATGGCGTCCTTGGAATAATAGCCGGCGGTGAAAAAGAAGCCGGTGAGCGCCAGCGTGCCGATGGTCATCATCGCGAAGGTGATCGGGATGTGCTTCCGCAAGGCCCCATAGAAACGCATGTCCTGTTCATGGTGCATGGCGTGGATCACGCTGCCGGCGCCCAGGAACAGCAGCGCCTTGAAGAAGGCGTGGGTGAACAGGTGGAACATCGCCGCGCCATAGGCGCCGCTGCCGGCGGCCAGGAACATGTAGCCCAGCTGCGAACAGGTGGAATAGGCGATGACCCGCTTGATGTCGGTCTGCACCACCGCCACCGTGGCAGCGAACAGCGCGGTGCAGGCGCCGATGATGCACACCACCGCCTGCGCGGTTTCGCTGGCTTCGAACATCGGCGACAGGCGGCAGACCATGAACACCCCGGCCGTCACCATGGTCGCGGCGTGGATCAGCGCGGACACCGGCGTGGGGCCTTCCATGGCATCAGGCAGCCAGGTGTGCAGGCCCAGTTGCGCCGATTTGCCCATGGCTCCCACGAAAAGCAGCAGGCACAGGCAGGTCATCACATCGACCGTGGAGCCGAGGAAACTGAACGTCTGGCCGGCGTGGGCAGGTACGGCAGCAAGTATGGCATCCAGCGACACGGTGCCGAACACCAGGAAGGTGCCGAAAATCCCCAGCGAAAAGCCGAAATCCCCCACCCGGTTGACCACGAACGCCTTGATCGCTGCCGCATTGGCCGACGGCTTGTGATACCAGAAGCCGATCAGCAGATAGGAGGCAAGGCCAACCCCTTCCCAGCCGAAGAACATCTGCACAAGATTGTCGGCCGTCACCAGCATCAGCATGGCAAAGGTGAACAGCGACAGATAGGCGAAGAAGCGGCTCTGCGACGGGTCTTCCGCCATATAGCCCCAGCTGTAGAGATGCACGAGCGCGGCAACGCTGGTGACGACCACCAGCATCACCGCGGTGAGCGTATCAACCTTCAGCGCCCAGCCAACCGAAAGATCGCCGCTGTCGATCCAGTCCAGCACGGGTACGGTATAGGCCGCCGCGCCATCCAGCCAGAAGCCACCGAAGATCACCCACGACAGCGCCGCCGAAACGAACAGGCCGCCGGTGGTGATCGCCTTGGCGGCCGTATGGCCGATTGCGCGCCCGCCCAGTCCGGCGACAAGCGCGGTCAACAAGGGCAGAAAGACGAGCAGCTGAATCATGCCTCAGCCCTTCATCATCTCAGGCGAATCGACCGCCACTGAACCGCGGTTGCGGAAATAGATCACCAATATGGCAAGGCCGATGGCGGCCTCCCCAGCCGCCACGGTGAGCACGAACATTGCGAAGATCTGTCCATGCACCTGATGCAAAAAGGCCGAAAAGGCGACGAGATTGATATTCACCGCCAGCAGGATGAGCTCCAGCGACATCAGGATGATGATGATGTTGCGGCGATTGATGAAGATGCCGAGCACCCCCATCACGAACAGCGCCGCCGACACAGCGAGATAATGGGACAAAGTGATTCCGGGCCCGATCACAATTCCACCCCCTGCCCCAG
>DAITMD010000436.1:0-1572 GCA_036835345.1 Sandarakinorhabdus sp.
TCTTGGCCAGCAGATAGGTGGCTTCCGCATTGCCGAAGCCGGCATCGATATCGGCAATGATCGGCACCACGTGCGTCTGGAAATTGTCGATCTGATGCTCCACAGCGCGGGCCTTCACGGCATCGCCGGCGGCGCGGGCGGCATCCAGATCGCGGAACAACAGGCCCAGCTCGCGGGCATCGGCCTGTTTGAGGAAGGTGTAGAGTTCCTCGATCAGCGCTGCCACGCTGGTCTTTTCGTGCATCGACTGGTCGGGCAGCGGGCCAAAATCACTCCGCAGCGCCGCCACCATCCAGCCCGAAAGATAGAGATAGCGTTTGTCGGTGGTGCCGAAATGCTTCTTGATCGAAATCAGCTTCTGTTGGCCGATGAAGCCGTGCCAGCAGCCCAGCGACTGGGTGTACTGGCCCGGATCGGCATCATAGGCCGCCATGTCGCGGCGCATGATCGCGGCGGTGTAGCGTGCGATGTCCAGCCCCGAACGGAAGCGGTTCTGCAGGCGCATGCGCGCCACGGCTTCGCCGCTGATCGCCTGCCAACCGGCCTTGCCGGCAATCGCTGCGCTGGCGGCGGACACTTCGGATTGATAGCTCATACGCTCTCCTTCAACATTCGAAACGGCGATTGCCGGTAAAACTTGTCAAAGCCCTGCGCCTCGTCTAGCGACGGGTCAACGCGATTCTGTCAAGAAATCGTGTGTAGATGTCTCATTTTCGCCGGTTTGGGCTGTGAAACTGTAAATAAATTGACAGAAGCGCTTGCCTCGAATGACTCCATTGCCAGCGCCCGCAAGATATTTGCTGGTGCCCGTATCCGGCGCATCCGCAACCAGCGCGGCCTTACCCAGACGCGCATGGCGCATGATCTGGGTGTGTCGGTCAGCTATCTCAATCTGATCGAGCGGGATCAGCGGCCGCTGTCGGCCAGCTTCCTGCTCAAACTGGCGCAAAGCTATGATCTCGACATTCGCGGCCTGACGGGAAGCGACGATGGCGAACTGGTTGACGAGCTGTCAAAGCTCTTCACCGATCCGCGGCTGATCGGTATCGACGTGCCCAAATCCGAATTGCGCGATCTTGCCGCCCGATCGCCGGCCATTGCGCACGCCCTCATCCGGCTGGCCGCCACCGCGCCGGCGGCCGCGCCCGAACCGGCGCAGACCGGAGCGCTGGCCGCCGTGGCGGCCATGATCGATGCCACCGGCAATCATTTTCCACTGCTCGACGACGCCGCCGAGCATCTGGCGGACGAACTGCGCCTGTCCGGCCCCGATCTCAATGCTGCTGTTGTCGAGCGTCTGCGCGCCCGCCACGCCATCACCGTGCGCGCCCTGCCGCTGGAGGTGCTCCCAGGCCACCTGCGCCGGCTCGATCTGCACGCCCGGCAACTGCAATTGTCCGAGTCGCTGGATGCCGCCAGCCGCGGCTTTGCTGCCGCCGTGCAGCTGGTGCTGATCGAACTAAAAGCCGAAATCGCGGCCACCATAGCCACGGCGGGCATCACCGATCCCCAGGAACAGCGCGCCGCCACCGTGTCGCTGGCCAAATATGCCGCCGCGGCCACGCTGATGCC
>DAITMD010000437.1:0-1563 GCA_036835345.1 Sandarakinorhabdus sp.
CGCCGCAGCCGCGGCCAACTTCCGGCCCGCCCAGCTCCATGGCGAACACGCCGTCACGCTGGAAGCAGACGTCCTCGATCGACAGTTCCTCGCCGGCCAGCTTCTTCTTGGAAGAGGTCTCGATGATGGTCGGCGTGGCCTTGCCGCCAAACAGCAGGCTGGTGGTGTCGCTCTTGGGATCGCAGCCGATCAGCAGCACCCGCTTGCCCTGCTGCGCCATCATGTACGACAGGTTGGCGAGCGCAAAGCTCTTGCCCGAACCGCCCTTGCCATAAATGGCGATGATCTGGGTTTCCTTGGTCACCTCGCCGGTGGGCACCGGGTCGGGTTCGATGGCGGCTTCGTCGCGCAGCGCGGCGACCTGATCCAGAAGGCTGTTGATGCTCATGCGATTTCTCTCCAGTCGAAGACCATCTTGAGGCAATTGGGGTCTGAAAACGCCTGCCCATAGGCATGGGGTGCGTCGGTGGCCGGCACCTTGTGTGTCACCAGCCCCTCCAGCGACAGCTGGCCACTGCCAACCATCGCCATGCACGCGGCCAGATCATCGCCCTGAAATTCCGTGGCGATGCGGATACGGGCCTCGCGCCGGAACGCCGGGGCGAATTGAAAACTCAGCGGCTCGCTGTAAAAGCCGGCCAGCACGATCTCGCCGCCGCGCGCCATGTGCATCACCGCCTGATCCAGAATGCGGTGATCGCCGCTGGCATCATAGATCGACCGGTAATCCCGCCGCTCATCGGCTTCGGGACGGATCACCGAATAGCCTTCAGCGCCGGTCATGCGGGCTTCATTGATTTCCCACACCACCGGCTGCACCCCGGCAGCCAGCGCCAGCCGCGCCAGCAGCCGGCCCAGCACGCCGTGGCCGATGATCAGATCGGGCATCTCGCCGCCGGCCACCGCATGCTGCGCAGTTGCCGCCAGGCTCATCAACACCGCCTTTTCGCCCAGCCCGTCCGGCACTGGAATCACCCGCGCCGCGCCGGTGATGACCGTGCGCGCCTGCCCGCCGAACAGCCCGCGCGCGCCTTCAAACTTCGATGATCCCGGCACGAACACCGTCTGGCCGATCAGGTCCCTGGCATTGGCCCCGGCATCCACCACCACGCCCACCGCCTCGTAACCAGGCACCAGCGGATAGCCCATGCCCGGGAACATCGGCATGGCGCCGTTGTACATCAGCTTTTCGGTGCCCATGGAAATGCCCGACCAAGCGACGGCCACCACCACATCATCGGCATCAGGCGCTGCCAGCGCCAGCGAACGCAGGGCTACGCGTTCCGGCTCTTCCACTACGACGGCAAGTGTCTGCATTCAAAAACCCCTCGTCGAAAATCGGCTGCGCCTGCCCTGCGATGCCGATTTTCCGAAGCCGCGTTCTATCCGCAGCGTTCCAAATCTGTAAAGCGCGCTTCACACATCGCAAAGCGAAAAATTGGACTGAACCGCTCCAGTTTTGGGCTTGACGAGCAAATCAGCGTTCGGCCGCGATCAACCGAGTCACCATCGGCAGCCCGGTTGGCACCTCGCGCGCGCTGGAAAAACCGGCCTCTGCCAGCA
>DAITMD010000438.1:0-1558 GCA_036835345.1 Sandarakinorhabdus sp.
CGCCGGACAGGATTTTCAGCAGCGCTTTGCCGTGCGCGAAGCCTTTGCCGCGCGCATCGAATGCACCCGCGTGGGCGCCGGGGCGCGCTGTTCGCCGCTCGATTCCATCCGGCTGGCCTTCACTGGCGCGGTCCCGCGCGCGGCGGCGCTCAAGGCGCGGCTGGTCGACAGCAAGGGCCGCGCCATCGCGCCAGAAACGCCCACCGAGCGCAGCAACACGCTCAGCGAAGTGCGCTTCAAGGGCCCGCTGCCGGCGCGGGCCAGCTATCGGCTGGTGCTGCCCGCCGGCCTGACCGACGATGCCGGCCGCGCGCTGGGCAATGCCGCGCGCTTCCCGCTGCCGATCGAGACCGGCGATTATCCGCCGCTGGCCAAATTCGCCGCGCCGTTCGGCATCCTGGAGGCAAGCGAGGGCGGCGTGCTGCCCGTCACGCTGCGCGGCGTCGAGAACCCGCTGCCCGCCGCCGCGCAGAGCCTGCCGGCGCGCACGCTGCGCGTGGCCGACGATGCGCTGGTGGCCCAGTGGCTTCGACGGCTCGCCAAGGCGCAGGAGCGCAGTTTCCGCAGCGAACCGTTGGTCGATGGCGGCAGCCGCAGCATCGAAATCACCGGCAGCACCGCGCTGATCCGCGCCGACGCGCCGGCCCGGCGCTTCACGGTGCCGCGCAGCAAGGACGGGGCGATGCAGGTGGTGGGCATCCCGCTCACCGCCAAGGGCTTCCATGTCGTCGAACTGGCCTCGCCGCTGCTCGGCAGCGCGCTGCTGGGGCCGGGGCAGGTGCGTCATGTCGCGGCCGGGGCGCTGGTCACCGATATGGCGGTGCACCTGCTGTGGGGCGACGGCGCATCATTGGTGTGGGTGACGCGGCTGGCCGATGCCAAACCGGTGGCCGGCGCCGCCGTGCGCGTGTCGGATGCCTGCACCGGCAAATTGCTGTGGCAGGGCCGCAGCGATGCCGGCGGCCGGGCGCTGGTGGCTGCCGGCCTGCCGCGCCCCGCCAGCTATGCCGGCTGCGAACGCGGGCAGGATGCGCCGCTGTTCGTCAGCGCCCGCGCCGGCGATGATTTCAGCTTCACCCGGTCGGATTGGGGGGAGGGCATCCAGGGCTTTGATTTCAACCTGCCAACCGGCGATTGGCAGCGCGGTGCCATTGCTCACGCCGTGCTTGACCGCGCGTTGCTGCGCCCCGGCGAACGGCTCAACCTCAAATTGTTCCGCCGCATCAGCCGCGATGCCGGCCTGGCCCGCGCGCCGGCGCTGCCCGGCCTGAAACTGACCGCGCGGCACTGGGCCAGCGATACGGTGCTGCCGGTCGTGCTGGACAATGGCCGCGATCCGGTGGGCCATCTGGACGTGCCTGCAGCCGCACCATCGGGTGATTGGGAGCTGCGCCTGACGGGTGACGATGGCACCGAAACCAGCGTCGGGCGTTTTCAGGTGGAGGAATATCGCCTGCCCACGGTAAGCGCGCGCATCAGCGGCCCGAAAATCATCCCGGTCGCCGCGCGCAGCCTGCCGCTGGATCTGGGCCTTGCCTATCTGTCGGGCGGCGGGGCC
>DAITMD010000439.1:0-1543 GCA_036835345.1 Sandarakinorhabdus sp.
TGCCTGCGGTTTCAGCCGCGCGCCGGCCGCCAGTTTCGACAAGGATGATGCAATCGCCAGCGCGCCTTTCAGCCGTGCCTTGTCGTCAGCCCAATCGGCGGCGATGAACAATTTCTGGTCCGGGCGCACTTTGGCGCGCTCGCCCAGCCGGGCGATATAGTCCATCAGGCCATCCGGATTGGCGAAACGGTCATCCCGGAAGGTCACCAGCGCGCCCTTGCGGCCGGCTTCCAGCTTGGCCACCCCGGCTGTCACGCAGGCCAGCTTGATCTCGATCACGGCCAGCAGATTTTCCGCTTCCTGCGGCAGCGGCCCGAAGCGGTCGATCATTTCGGCGGCCAGCCCATCGATGGCCGGGCGGCCCTCCAGCTCGTTCAGGCGGCGATACAGCGCCATCCGCACATTGAGATCGGGCACATAATGATCGGGGATCAGGATGGGCACTTCGGCGGTGATCTGCGGGCTGAAGGCTTCGGCTGGCGGCTTCATGCCGGCGGCCTCGGCGCGGGCCTCCAGGATCGCTTCCTCCAGCATGGACTGATAGAGTTCGAAGCCGATTTCCTTGATATGGCCGGACTGTTCGTCGCCCAGCAGATTGCCGGCGCCGCGCTGATCCAGATCGTGGCTGGCCAGCTGGAAGCCGGCGCCCAGCGTGTCGAGCTGGCTGAGCACAGCCAAGCGCCGTTCGGCGCTGTCGGTGATGGTCTGGCCGCTGGCGGTGGTGAGATAGGCATAGGCCCGCGTCTTGCCGCGCCCCACGCGCCCGCGGATCTGATAGAGCTGCGCCAGCCCGAAGCGATCGGCGCGGTGGACGATCAGCGTGTTGGCCGACGGGATGTCCAGCCCGGATTCGATGATGGTGGTGGACAACAGCACGTCGTAACGCTTGTCGTAGAAGGCGCTCATGCGCTCCTCCACCTCTGATGGCGCCATCTGGCCGTGCGCGGTGATGGGGCGGACTTCGGGCACATCCTCGCGCAGGAACTGTTCAACATCGGCCAGATCGGCGATGCGCGGCACCACCACAAAGCTCTGCCCGCCGCGATAATGTTCGCGCAGCAGCGCCTCGCGGATCACCACCGGATCGAACGGCATCACATAGGTTCTGACCGCCAGCCGATCGACCGGCGGCGTGGCGATCACGCTCATTTCCCTGAGGCCGGTCAGCGCCATCTGCAGCGTGCGCGGGATCGGCGTGGCGGTGAGCGTGAGCACATGGACATCGGCCTTCAGCGCCTTCAGCCGTTCCTTGTGGACCACGCCGAAACGCTGTTCCTCGTCCACGATCACCAGCCCCAGCCGCTTGAACTCGACGCTCTTGGCCAAGAGCGCATGGGTGCCGACCACGATATCGACGGTGCCGTCGGCCAGCCCGTCCCGCGCGGCCCTGGCATCACTGGCGCTGACCAGACGCGACAGGTGGCGCACCTCCACCGGCAGGCCGGCAAAACGCTCGCGGAAATTCTGGTGGTGCTGCCGGGCCAGCAAGGTGGTGGGGCACACCACCGCCACCTGCATGCCCGAAAGCGCCGCCGCATAGGCC
>DAITMD010000440.1:0-1536 GCA_036835345.1 Sandarakinorhabdus sp.
CGGCCAATCCCACCACGGCGCCGCCACGGCCCACCATGCTGAAGCCTGCCGACATTCCCAGCGGCGACGGCAGCCAGCCGCGCCAGCGCCTGGTGACGGTGTTCGGCAACGAACCTTGCCCGAAACCGACCAGCAGCGATGAACAGGTGGTCTGCGCCCGCCTGCCGGAATCAGAGGTTTACCGCATCCCGGAACCGCTGCGGCGCGCGCAGAACCGCACCAGCGTGCTCACCCAGAACCGCTCCCTGCTGCTGGGTGATGGCACCGGCGGGGCCGGTAACAGCATCGGCAGCTGCTCGGTGGTTGGCGCCGCCGGCTTTACCGGCTGCAACCGAAACCAGGTGGAAGCCTGGGCGCAGGATCGCACCAACCGCATGGGTTACAACGAAGAAACGCCTCGCTGATGTGAAAAGGGGGAGCCACTGGCTCCCCCTGCGCAGTTGTTTCAACAGCAGCCGATCAGCGCATCATCTTGACGGTAGGCGGCACGTCCGGCTTTTTCGGATCAAAGCGCACGCGCACCGTCTCGCCGCTGTTGCCGGGGAAATTGGTGAACATCGCCGTCACCAGATGCGGAACAAGCTGCGGCAGATTGTTGCTGTTGCTCACCGTTTCGGCGCGGCCTTCGAACACGCTGTGCTTGTCGGAGGCGCGGTTCATCCGCATGGCGACGATGGCGTTATACTGCGTCACCGAATAGACATCGTTGAAGCCGCCGCCAAAGCCGCCACCCCAGCCGCCCCAGCCGCCCCAATAGGGCCCCCAGCCGAAGCCAGCCGGTCCCCAACCGCCGAAGCGGCCGAAACCACCGAAGCCGCCAAAACCGCCAAAACCGCCATAGCCGAAGCCCGGCCGCGACTGCACTTTCTCGCGCGGCTGGGACACATTGTAATCCAGCTGCACCACATATTCAGCAGCGCTGACGCTGGCCGCTTCCTGATAGCCAAGCTGGGTGAGCTTTTGGCGCACGAGATTGGCATAGGTGCCAAACTCCAGCCCGCCCTCGTTGTTCTTGTCGTGCGGCTCGATCACGAAGCTCGCGCCCTGCGGCGCCTGCAACTGCTGAAAACGCGCCACGCGCGCTTCAAATGGCGCCGCACATGCAGCAAGCGCCAGCGCCGCGGCCAGCGGCAGCAACACCCGATAGCTGGATTTGGTCATCACCCGTCGCTCCACATGACATTCCCGCAATGTTGATGGCCTTACGCCCGAACAGCTTGCTGCTGCATGAATGACACGCTTTGCGGCGCAATGCCACTGTCTGGCCGCGTTCAGGCCGTGAAGCCCACCGCCCGGTGCACTTCGGCCAGCACCGGTTCGGCAATGGCGCGGGCCCGCTCCGCACCGCGCGCGCAGATGGCTTCGATGGCGGTGCTATCGTCTTTCAGGGCATTGAACCGGGCGGTGATCGGCGCCAGTTTCGCCACCATCACGTCGGCCAGCGCCGGCTTGAACGCGCCAAAACCCTTGCCGCCATACTCCGCCAGCACGGCATCCACGCTGCGATCGGTCAGCGCCGCCATCAGGTTGACCAGA
>DAITMD010000441.1:0-1531 GCA_036835345.1 Sandarakinorhabdus sp.
ATTTCATGCCCGCCAGACAGCGGTGAGCTGTGCTGCGATCGACAGGGCGATTTCGGCCGGCGAGGCAGCGCCGATGTTCAGCCCGGCCGGGCCGTGGATGCGCGCCAGATCATCCGGGCCGAACCCCTGCGCCGCCAGCCGTTCCAGCCGGGCGGCGTGATTTTTCCGGCTGCCCAGCGCCGCGATGTAAAAGGCTTGCGATTTCAATGCACAAGCCAGCGCAACATCGTCAATCTTGGGATCGTGGGTCAGCGCCACCAGCGCGGTGGCAGCATTGGGACGGAAATCGGCCAGCGCCTCATCCGGCCAGCGCCGATCCAGCGTGACGCCGGCAAAGCGTTCGGATTCCGCAAACATCCCGCGCGGATCGATCACCGTGGCGGCGATACCCAGCGCGTCTGCCAGCGGCACCAGCGCCTGCGCGATATGCACCGCGCCGATGATCGCCAGCCGGCGCGGCGGCGGATAATGACGCACGAACGGGCCATCTTCGCCCGGTTGCGACCGGCCGGTGGCGGGGTCGCTGCTGATGGTCAGGCCGCTGCCGGCTTGGGTATCGGCCAGCGCCTGCTGCACCAGCGCAGCCGGCAGGCTGTCATCGGCAAGCCGTTGCACCAATATGGAAATCTTGCCGCCGCAGGCCAGGCCGGCGGCCCAGGCCACGCCATCTGTCACGCCAAAATCCAGCACGGCATGGCCGGCCCTGGCGCTGAGCAAATCCTGCGCGGCAAGAATGACATCAGCCTCCACGCAGCCGCCCGACACGCTGCCGGCAAACAGGCCATCCGCGCGCACCGCCAGATGGCTGCCCGCCCGGCGCGGCGCCGATCCCCAGGTGCTGATCACCGTGGCGATGGCGACCATGTGGCCAGCCGCAGCCCAGGCCAGCGCCGTGCCGAGCGCGGCCAGATCATCATCGCCGGCCGCCTTCACTGCCATTGCCACCACAGAAACGCCATGGTGGCGACAATCAGCGCCGAACCCCAGATCAGCGGTGACAGTCCCGGCCGCGGCGCGGGCACTGCCGCCGCTGCGGGGGCCTGTGCCGCCAGGGTCTCGGCCACCGGCGCATCGGCTGCGCCTTCCACCTCGGCCTTGAGGCGGGCAAAGAAATTGTCGGCATATGTCTTTGCCGTGCCTTCGATCAGC
This sequence comes from Sandarakinorhabdus sp., assembly GCA_036835345.1. Classification (GTDB taxonomy): domain Bacteria; phylum Pseudomonadota; class Alphaproteobacteria; order Sphingomonadales; family Sphingomonadaceae; genus Sandarakinorhabdus. Next base: position 1,150 of record DAITMD010000441.1, read on the forward strand.
CGCGCGCCGAGCTGCGCAAGTTTGCCGCCAACCTGCGCCTTTACCACATAGTTCAGGCGGGTCTGGGCCGAACCCTGATCCGGGCCAAGATCGCTCAGCGCGATATCGGCGCTGCCTTTGGCAAAGCCGGCCACGCCGCCCTTGCCTTCGCCCACCAGCCGCCAGCGCGAACCTTCCTCCACATCTTCTAGCCGCACCGTGCCGGCAAAGCGCGCGCGCACCGGGCCGACCTTTGCGTTCATCGTGCCATCAAAGCCGGTTTCGGTGCGGACCAAGGTTTCCACACCTTCGATGCACCGTGCCAGCACGTCTGGATCGTTGAGGGCCGTCCACAGCGCACTGCGCTTGGCGGCGATGTCCACGCTTCCTGCCAGTTCCATGG
>DAITMD010000442.1:0-1530 GCA_036835345.1 Sandarakinorhabdus sp.
GGCTGTTGGCGGGTTAACGCCAGCCCAGGGCTTCGGCCATGATGTGGAAGACCAGGTTCTGCTCCATGACGCCGCGCACCAGATCGGCACGCGGGCCCTCTGCGAACAGTGCAACATCTTCACCGGCATGGCTCTCGCCGCTGGTGCCATAGGTCTTTATGGCGAGATAATTGGGATCGTTGGGTGGCAGCTGCCGCGACAGCCCGCGCGCCAGGAATGGCCCGTTGGCATAGGTGAGCGTGGTCATCGGTTGGCCGCGATCGTCCAGCGCAAAGCCCTCCGGGCTGGTCGGTCCAGAGGACTCGCCGTCGCGGGCCGGCTTGATATAGCCCAATATGTCGTTGCCGCGCTCCGGATAGCCGGCGATGGTCAGCACATGGCTGTGGTCAGCCGTCACCAGCACCAGCGTCTCGTCCAGATTCACCCGTGCCAGCACTTCGGCGACGGCAGCACTGAACATCTGCGCTTCCTTCAGCGCGCGATAGGGATTGCTGGCGTGATGGGCGTGATCGATGCGTCCGCCTTCGATCATCAGATAATAGCCCTTGCCGCCGCGCGACCTCGCACCGGCCTCCAGCTTGGCCAGCGCAAATCGTGTCATCTCCGGCAGGCTGGGCTCGGCGTCATCCTTGCGGTCATGCTCAAAGCTCAGGTGATCGGGGGTGAACAGGCCCAACACAGGGTCCGACGCTGCCGCATTCAGTGCGCGCAGCCCCTTGGCGTCGCTGACGAAACGGCCCTGTGGCCAGGCGCTCTGCCACTCTGTCACCAAATTGCGCCCATCATCGCGCTGCCCGCCCTGCCCCGCCGGCAAAAAGCGCGCGCCGCCGCCGGCCAGCGTGACGTCGATGCCGCCCTTGAAGGCCACGAACTGGCTGGCCAGATCGGGGCAGTCCGATGCGCGGGCGTCCTTCGGATAGGCGCGGTCAGCCGCTTCCCAATCGCGATTTGGCGAATGGCCATAAACGGCGGCCGGGGTGGCGTGGGTAAGGCGCGTGGTGGTGACGATACCAATGCCCATGCCCTGCGCCCGGGCCATTTCGGCAAAGGTGCGCGGCAGCTTGCCCGGTGTCTTGCAGGCTTCAGGGCCCTGATCGGCGCCGAAATTGATCACGCCAATCCGCGTCTTCACGCCGGTGTTCATCGCGCTGGCGGTGCCGGCGCTGTCGGCCACCTGGGCATTGCTGTTATAGGTTTTTACCAATGCCGTGTGGGCCATGCGGTCCCATGCCAGGTTGTTTTCCTCGCCATTGCCCGGTCCACGGCCATCAATCGGGCGCTGACCATCGAAAATCCGCGCCGCGGTGATGGTGGATATCCCCATGCCGTCGCCAACCATCAGGATCACGTTCTTCGCGCGCTTGGGCCGGTTTGCCGCCTTCAACCGGGCATCCAGCGCGGCCCGGCCATCCTGCCACCAACTGTCTTTCACCGGGCTGTCGAGCACAGGCGCAGCCATGGCCGGAACGGAAACAGCGAACAGCGCCGCCAGCATCATCGTGCGTTTCATCATGCCACTCCCCTGCCCGG
>DAITMD010000443.1:0-1530 GCA_036835345.1 Sandarakinorhabdus sp.
CTGGGCCACCCGCCGGAAAAATTCGCCCGCGTCTTTGCCCGCGCCCGCAGCCTGGGCCTGAAGATCGTCGCCCATGCCGGGGAGGAAGGCCCGCCCGAATATGTCTGGCAGGCGCTGGACGGGCTGAAGGTGGACCGCATCGATCACGGCAACCGCGCCATGGAAGATACCGCGCTGGTGCAGCGCATTGCCGCCGACGGGCTGACGCTGACGGTCTGTCCGCTGTCGAACCTGAAATTGTGCGTCGTTGATGATCTGGCCGGCCACCCGCTGCGCCGGATGTTGCAGGCCGGCCTGAAGGCGACGGTGAACAGCGATGATCCGGCCTATTTCGGCGGCTATGTGAACGCCAATTTCGTCGCGGTCGCCGATGCGCTGGATCTGTCTCGCGACGAGATTGCCACGCTGGCCCGCAACAGCTTCACCGGCAGCTTCCTGCCCGAAACCGAACGCGCCCGGCACCTTGCCGCCATCGAGGCCTATCTTATCGGGGCGGGCTGACGGCGGCCGGCAGGTCGCGGCCATATTTCAAAAACGCCGCCTTCACGTCTGGCCGGGCCTTCAGGGCGCGCAGATCGGCCTTGGTCATGCGGTCCGGCGCGTTCGGCCGATCGGCAAGCAGGAAGGGCTGCAGATCGAACAGCGCGTCATCGCGCGTGTCCTCATCATCCAGCCGCTTGATCAATATGGCGGCGGCGGCATCATTCCGCTTCAGGCACGACATGGCGGCCTGCACGGCGCGGTTGTTGCCCGCCTTCGTCCAGCCGGCGGGCAGCGCAGCAGCGGCCTTGGCGGCATCCTCTGCCTTGCCGGTGCGGGCCAGTGCACAGGTCTTGATCGCAGCCAGCGCCTGTTTGCCCCAATCGTTCAGATCGGGGCTTTGCGCGGCCTCCACCCGGCGCAGCGCATCGGCGTGGCGGCCGGTTTCGGCGGCCAGATCGGCAGCAATGATGCGAAAGGCCATGGCGTTGGGGTTGCTCTCGGCCGGCAAGGCCGCCACCGCGTCCAGCGCGGCCAGTGCCTGGTCAACCTCCCCGCCATCGGCCAGCAGCCGCGCCTTCAGGTTGATGATCCATTTTTCGCGCACGCTCATCGCCGCCAGCGCTTCGGGCGTGTCGCCCACAGCGGCGATGCGGGCCAGCGCCTCGGGCTCCTTGCTGGCAATGTTCAGCGCCTCGGCCACACCCGACAGCGCGACCAGCGATTTGGGCGTCTTGGCCAGCCGCGCTTCGGCAGCGGCGATGAAGGCGGCATCGGCAATATCGGCACCGGGGCCAAGCCGCTTTTCCAGATCGGGCCACAAGGCCTGATAGCGCCGGTCCACGGCCAGCCGCACCAGGCTGACCGGATTGAGCAGCGAGGCGACAATCGGCCCGGCATCCTCCAGCCGGCCGCGCCGGGCAAGGCCGGCAATCACCGACAGCTTCATCTCGTCGCCATCGCCCACCGTCTGATCGGCGGGGGCATAGCCGGCAGTGACCAAAGTATAGGCCAGATCGAAGCGGCGTTCCTCGTTGCCAGCCCCGTCCC
>DAITMD010000444.1:0-1530 GCA_036835345.1 Sandarakinorhabdus sp.
GCCGGCCTGACGCTCAGCGCCGATCCAGCCGGCCCGGTGGAATTTGACGCAACCGGGCTGGCCACGCCGGCGCGGCTGGTGATTTCCGGGCCCGGCGCGGCAGCTGCCGTGACCATCGATGCCGGCGGAGGCGTGCGTGCAGGGCCCGCATGATAATTTGCAAAAGACGGGCGGCTTCAGCCTGATCGAGGTGATGGTGGCGCTGGCCATCTTCGGTCTCGCTGCCGTGGCGCTGCTGCGGCTGACCGGGGTGGGCCTGGCCAGCGCTGCTACGCTGTCTGATCGGCAATATGCCGCCATCGTGGCCCGCAACCAGGCGCTGGAGGCGCAGCTGGCCAGCGCCGCCCCCACTGCCGCTGCCGGGCAGGAGCGCGCCGGCCAGCGGCTGTGGGCATGGCGGCGCGCGGCCACGCCCGGCCCCGCCCCCGGCACCGCGCTGATCCGCGTGCAGGTGCTGGGTGACGGCGGGCAGGTGATTGCCGAGGACGGCACGCTGTGGGTGCCTCAATGAAGGCAAACGGATTCACACTCATCGAACTGATGGTCGGCCTGTTCATCTTCGGGCTGATGGCGGCGGCTGGCACCAGCATGTTGGCCAGCGCCAGCACTGCCAGCGCGCAGGCCGGCAAGCTGACAGACGACACCGGCGATCTGGCCCGGCTGACGTCGCTGCTCAATGCCGATCTGGCGCAGGCCGCACCCCGGCCGTGGCGGGATACGGCAGGCCAGCCGCAGCCGGCGTTCAGCGCCGGGGACTATAGCCTGTTCACGCTGGTGCGGCGCGGCTGGGCCAACCCCGCCGGCAGTCCGCGCGCCTCGCTGCAACGGGTGAGCTGGCGGCTGGAGGGGGACCGGCTGATCCGCCGCAGCGCCGCCATGGTGGATGGCAGCGATGCCGGCAGCGAGACGGTGATGCTGAGCGGTGTGGCCGCCGCCCGCCTGCGCCTGCTCGGCCCGCGCGGCTGGCAGGAGGGCTGGGCCGGCACAGACACGCTGCCCCGCGCCGCCGAACTCACGCTGGCCGGGCCGGCGCTGGGCGAAGTGCGACAAGTGCTGATCGTCGGGCCATCCGCATGAGCCGCCGCCCCATCCCGCCCGGCGAACAGGGGGCCGCGCTGATCAACGTGCTGGTGCTGGTTGGCGTGCTGGCGGCGCTGTCGACCAGCCTGTTCGACCGGATGCGCACCGCCCGCCATCTGGATGCGGCGCGCACATCGCTGGATGCGGCGCGCAGCGGAGCGCTGGCGGCCGAAACCCTGCTGCTGGGCCAGAGCCTGACCGGCAGGCCGTTCACGCTGGCCACGCCGGCCGGCCCGGCCACCGCGCTGCTGGTCTCCGGCGGCAACTGCTTCAATCTCAACAGCGTCGCGCTGGGGCCGCCGGGCCGCACCGTCACCCGGCCGCTGGGCGTGGAACAGCTCGCCCGCCTGCTGACGCTGCTGGACGTGCCCACCGACGAAGCAAAGCGCATCGCTGCCGCCACCGCCGACTGGGTGGATGTCGACAGCCAGCCCGGCCCCGGCGGTGCCG
>DAITMD010000445.1:0-1530 GCA_036835345.1 Sandarakinorhabdus sp.
CGCGCGTGCTGGTCATCAATCTGGAGCTGTGCAGCCTGCATTTTCAGGAAACCGGCGATATCGAAAGCCTGCTGGCCATGCTGCTGTTCGGCGATGGCTGTGCCGCTGCGCTGGTCACGGCTCAGGCCGAAGGGCTGGCACTCACCGATTTTCGCGCCACTACCGTGGCCGACAGCGCCGATGCCATTACCTGGAACATCGGCGATCAGGGCTTTGACATGCATCTGTCGGGCCGGGTGCCGCCAATCCTGCAGTCGGCGTTGGCCGGTCCGGCGGGCGCTGATCTGCTGCGCGGGCGGGCGGCGGAAGACTATGGCGTCTGGGCCGTGCATGGCGGCGGGCGGGCGATACTGGATGCCGTGGAAACCGGATTTGGGCTGGGGCAGGGGGCGCTCAACTGGTCCCGCGACGTGCTGCGCGAATGCGGCAACATGAGCAGCGCGACCCTGATGTTCGTGCTGAAGAATATCATGGCCGGGGTTGGTTCGGCGGTGCCGCGCGGCGTGCCGGGCTTTGCGGTGGCGTTCGGGCCGGGGCTGGCGGCGGAAAGCTTCCGGTTCGAAACGGTTGGTTGATGCAGGCCATTCCGGCTGACTGGCCCCGCGCCCCGCTGGATTTTTCGCGGCGCGCCGGCCTGCCGGAAATCATGGACGCAGACGGGCTTGATCCGGCCACCTATGCGGCGGTGATCGCCGATCTGGCGCGCGTCAACACGCTGACCCGCGCCCGTCCGCCCACGCTGGCCTGGCTGAAACGGCAGACGGCGGGGATGCAGCGCTTCACCCTGATGGATGTCGGCTTTGGCCATGGCGACATGCTGCGCGCCATTGCACATTGGGCGAGGGGCGCCGACATCGCCGCCGATCTGGTGGGGGTGGATCTCAACCCGCGTTCGGCCCCGGTGGCGGCGGCCGCCACCGATCCGGGGCTGGGCATCCGCTTTGTTACCGGCCGCGCTGAAACCGCTGGCACGGCACCGGATTTCATCATCTCCAGCCTGGTGGCGCACCATATGGACGATGCCGAACTGGCCGGCTTCATCGGCTGGATGGAGCGCACCGCCACGCGCGGCTGGCTGATCAACGATCTGCATCGGCATCCGCTGGCGTGGGCGGGCTTTCGCGCTCTGTCGCTGCTGCTGCGTTGGCATCCCATCGTGCGCCACGATGGCGCGCTGTCGGTGCGCCGGGCCTTCACCCGTGCCGATTGGGTGCGCCTGCTGGCACAGGCCGGGGTGGCGGCAACGGTGCGCTGGCACCTGCCGTTCCGCTGGACCATATCGTCATGCCGCCGGTAATCGTCGGCGGCGGGCTGGCCGGCGCGGCGGCGGCCACTTTGCTGGCCCGCGCCGGAACGGCGCCCTTGCTGCTGGAACGGACGAACGCACCGCACGACAAGATCTGCGGCGAATTTCTGAGCGGGGAGGCCGTGGCGGCGCTGGCCGCTCTGGGGCTTGACGTGCGCGCGCTGGGCGCAGTGCCGATCACGCGGGTGGAGTTCCGGGCCGGCACCCGCAGCGCGGCCGTGCGC
>DAITMD010000446.1:0-1506 GCA_036835345.1 Sandarakinorhabdus sp.
GCCGAACCGCGAATGGAGCCGCTTTGTCACGGCTGGCGGGCTGAAATGGCATGTGCAACTGGCCGGGGCGGAAGACGCGCCGCCGCTGCTGCTGATCCACGGCACCGGCGCGACGACGCACAGCTTTGCCGATCTGGCGCCGCTGCTTGCCAAGCAATTCCGGGTCATCATCCCTGATCTGCCCGGCCATGGTTTCACCCAGAAGCTGAACACACCCGATCCGGACAATGTGGCAGGGGCGGTCGCAGCGCTGCTGGCGGAACTGGGCACCGTGCCGGCGATGCTGCTGGGCCATAGTGTGGGCGCGGCGATCGCCTTTACGCTGACCGCGAAAAAACTGGTGGCGCCGCGCGCGCTGGTCTCGCTGGGCGGGGCGCTGCTGCCGTTCGAAGGGGTAGGCAAGGCCTATCCAGGGCTGGCCAAGGCGCTGTTCGTCAATCCGTTCATGCCGGCGTTCTTCAGCTTTTCGACGCGGCTGCAATCCATGCCCGATCTGCTGCAGCGCTGGACCGGATCACGCTCCACGCGCGAACAGGTGGCGCATTATGAACGGCTGTTCCGCAGCCCGGCGCACACCGGCGGGGCGCTGGCGCTGATGGCCAACTGGGACCTGGATGCCATCGAACGCAGCATCGCCCATATCCACTGCCCGGTGCTGCTGCTGCACGGCGAACGGGACAAGACCGTGCCGCCGTCCACCAGCCACACGGTGGCGCAGCGGCTGGAACGGCGTGGCTGTCCGGCGGTGCTGCACGGTCTGCCCGGCCTTGGCCATCTGGCGCACGAGGAGGCGCCGGAACGCCATGCCGAACTGATCGGTGATTTCGCCCGGCAGCAGGGCGTGCTTTAACGCCCTTTGAACTGCGGCTGGCGCTTTTCCACGAATGCCCTGGCCGCCTCGCGGTGATCCTCGGTCAGGCCGCAGTGGACATGGTGGGTGACTTCCAGGTCCAGACAGTCGTTCATGTCCCCGCCGGCAAAGGCGCGGTTGAGATTTTCCTTCATGTAGCGATAGGCGACGCGCGGCCCGCTCGCGAGGCGCACAGCCAGCGCATGGGCTTCGGCGGCCAGCGCGTCGGCCGGCACCACGCGGCTCGCCAGCCCCAGCCGCAGCGCCTCGGCTGCGTCCACCCGGTCGGACAGCAGATACATTTCCCGCGCCTTGGCCGCGCCGATCAGCTTGGTCAGGAAATAGGTGCCGCCATAATCGCCGGAGAACCCCACCCGTGCGAAGGCGGTGGTGAGGAAAGCGCTGTCGGCCATGATGCGCAAATCGCAGGCGAGCGCCAGCGACAGCCCGGCACCGGCTGCCGGGCCGGGGATGGCGGCAATGGTGGGTTTGGGCATGGCGTGCAGGCGGCCGGCGGTGTCGCGCTGGTTGCGGCGCTGGCGGGCGATGGCGATGTCGATGGGTTCGGGCTCACCACTGGCATTGCGTGCTGCCATGCCCTTCACGTCGCCGCCGGCACAGAAGGCCCCGCCCGCCCCGGTGATGACGATGGCGCC